>JBHLLE010000087.1:0-9144 GCA_048885945.1 Candidatus Hermodarchaeota archaeon
AAAATCGTTATTTTTTGATTTATTTCGTAGAAAAGGACGATAAATATTTTTAATAATCACAGTAAAATACGAATGAATCTAAAAGATATTAATTTTAATTAAAAGCATAAAATTATATTGAATCCAAAAAAATTATTTAATTATAAAAAATTTTTTATAGAAATAAAACGCAAATTTTATTCGGTGTGGTATAATTGGAATATAGGTTTATTATTTCTATTGTAGTTGGAGTGCTTCTTTCGTTTATTAGTATTGGCATATTTACTATGTGGGAAAGTATTAAACAACTTAATAGGATTTTCCGTTCTAGTTTGTTAAGAGGTCTTGCGATTTATCTTGGATATAATTTTAATTTTGATATAATTTCGTTTTTTCTTGTTGGAAATTTAGATATCTTCACATTTTTAGCTCCTGCATTATTAGCGTGGATATTTGTAGGATATGTTACTAGTTCAATAGCTAGGGGATTAAGAGATGGTTTAATTACAGGAGTATTAGTTTATGTTATTATGATTCTCTTTTGGATTTTTATAGCAATTGTCGCTGGTGAAGATTTAATGGCTTTTTTCCAAGGAAATCAATTAATTGCGACAATTGGAGGATTATTAGGATCTTTAATGGCTGTCGGCATTGGAAGTGCAATAGGAGGATATATCGCTGAACCTGGAGAGGAATTTTAAACAATATAATGAAGTTAAATAATTTTATACTTTTCTCTTTCATTTTTAATAACTAAATTTTAAACCATATAATAAATTTATAGAAGATAATGGCTAAGAAAAAAGAAGGAGCATTAATTTTACCTGATCGAGAGTTTGCTCTTGATTTATTAAGACAACTAAAAGTTCCGTATTCAGTACGTCGCCATTCTATAAGAGTTGCCCAAAAAGCTTTGGAGATTGCTAGTAAAATAAAAAAAGCAAAAGTAAATATGGATTTAGTTGAGATTGGTGCATTATTTCACGATATTGGTAGATCAAAAACACATGGATTCGATCACGCTTTAATAGGAGGAAAAATATTAAAAGAACGAGGTTTTCCAAAAGAATTGGCAAGAATTTGTGAAACTCATATTTTAGGGGGTTTAGACAAAGAAGATGCTGAGTTCGTTGGAATACCCCCAAATAATTACGTTCCATCCACTTTAGAAGAAAAAATAATATGTTTAGCGGATAAGCGATTAGCAGGTCGACGAGTGGTGAGTTTAAAAGAAAGATTTGATATTTGGTTTAGAAAATATGGAAAAACAAAGATTCTTTTAAAAGCTCAAAAGCGCGTAGAACAAATTCAAAATGAAATTGAATCGTTATGGTAGCGTCTTATTTTTGAGTTTTTTCTTTAATTGATTAAGAATGCCTCCTTCGTCTAAGATATTAGTCAGAAAAATAGGTAATTTTTGGAACATTATATTTTGATTTTTTGTTTTATTTATAATATTTCCTTCTTTAAGATATATTTCCAATTGATCTCCTTTTGAAAAATTATCATTATTCCAATTTAATTGAATCCCCGGGATACCTAGATTTATTAAATTTCTGAAATAAATTCTCGCAAAGGATTTTGCAATAATTGCTTTTATTCCAAGAACCTTAAACACATTTACAGCTTCCTCTCTGGAGCTGCCCGTTCCAAAATTCTCCCCGGCAATGATAACGTTTCCTTTTTCTATATTCTTTACGAAATTAGAATCAATATATTCTAAGGTATACTTTGCCATTTGATCAGTATCCCTCATTGTTAAAGTATGACTAGGGACAATATCATCTGTATTGATATCATCTCCTAAAATATAGGCATATCCTTCAATTTTTTCAGTCATTTATAACACCTCTCTTGGATCAGAAATTTTCCCTTTAACTGCTGAAATTGCAACCGTAGCAGGTGATGCTAAATATACCTTAGATGTTGGATCTCCCATACGTCCTACAAAATTTCTATTAGTACTGCTAATACATACTTCATTAGGTCCTAACACACCTAAATGCCCTCCAATACACGGTCCACAAGTAGAATTACCCACTACAGCTCCTGCATTTAAGAAAATTTCGATTAAACCTTCTTTCAATGCTTTCCTATAAATATTCTTAGAAGCAGGGATAATTATCAACCTAGTTTCTGAATTAACATTTCTATCTTTTAGAATTTTCGCGGCTATTCTTAGATCTTCCATTCTACCATTCGTACAGCTGCCAAGGAAAGCTTGGTCAATGTTTATACCTTCAACCTCTTCAATTTTAGCTAGATTTCCTGGACTCGATGGTTTTGCGACCACAGGTGTGATATCAGACAAATTATAATCGATAGATTTTTCATATATTGCGTCATCATCAGGGATAACAAGTTTGTAAGGTTTTTCTGATTTGCTTTTAACCCAATCTTTTAGTTTTTTATCTGGTAAAAATACTCCAAATTTTGCTCCTGCCTCGACAACCATATTAGAAACTGTCATTCTTCCATCAATCGAAAGAGAATTAGCTCCCTCACCAGAAAATTCCAAAGATTTATAAATAGCGCCTTTTGTAGAGAGTTCTCCTATTAACGTCAAGATAAAATCTTTTGACATAACACCTTTACTTAACGTTCCATCTAAAATCACTTTAAATGATTCTGGAACTTTAAACCATAATTTACCTGTTGCAAAAACAACGGATACATCTGTAGCTCCAATCCCCGTAGCAAGACAGTTAAATGCTCCATAAGTAGTTGTATGACTATCTGATCCAACAATCAACATTCCTGGTCGAGAGAATCCCATTTCAGGCAGAACTTGATGGCAAATTCCTTTATCAAGGTGATATCCAAAATTATGAGTAAACTTAAATTTTTCAGCAAATTTTCTACAATCTTGATGCATTTGCGCCGCGGAGATTGTTGGAGCAGGAACCCAGTGATCTAAAATAAAGAATACCTTGTTAGGGTCCCAGATATAATTGATTCCCAATTTTTCGTATTCCTTATGAATTCTTCCTCCTAATTGTTCGTGGACCATAATTAAATCTATATTGCAGTCAACAAATTGACCAGGTGATAATTCTTTCAAATCAGAATGTTCTAATAATATTTTTTCTGCGATTGTAAAGCTCATTTTAGTCAATCAGTTAATTTTTCTATTTTACATAAACTTTTATAGTCATTATCAAGCATTTCAATTACTTTTTTTACGATTTTACACGTATTAGACAATACATAAGGATCTACTTTATCTGGAGTGTCAATTTTATTATGAGTGAAGTTAGCTGCTGCTCTTGTTGTAATATCTACAGCACTATATCCTCTTAAGTGAAATGGAACTGAATCTAAATGAGCTCCCGTTGTTAAATGAAAACCTTTTATTTCAATATTTTCTTCTCTTGCTGCTTCATCTAAATAATGGCTAAGGATAGGGGCGATTTTCTTTGGGGGTGCCAATCCATAAGATTTTAAATATTCAATTCTATTTCTTTTTTCATGAGTTGCCGAAGATATCATATCTAAATTGATTTGAAATACTTCTCCTTTAATAAATTGATCCTCACGATTATTTACAAAAATTCTAGAACCCATTGTACCTAATTCTTCAGCAGAAAACTGGCAAAACCATAAATTGAAATTATTTAATACGTGATTTTTAAAAAAAGAACTTAATTCAAATACGACTGCCATTCCAGACGCATTATCTAGTGCGCCAGGTGATTTGTTGTAAGTGAATAAAAACATTAAAAAAATATTTGAAACTGAAACTAACACAGTTAAAGCAATTAAACTTATATTTATCGTTTGCAAAATCTCTCTCAAGAGTGTTGATTGACTATAATACGACTTTAAAGAAGATGGTATAAAAAAATATATAAGTAGGAAAATATATAATAATCCAAGAAAAATTCCGCCAAATAACCAAACTCTATATATTATAATTCTCCACACAGTTTTATACGATTGTGATTTAGAATCAAGATGGGCAGATACGATAATATTGCCCGCTTCTTTTTCAGAAAGAGATTTAGCTGGAATTTTAACAATAATATTAGTAGCTTGGATTGTATCACCATAGTATTTAGCCCAGAAACCCATATATTCTGGATGTTTTAGACTTTTCACAATAAAGATAACAAGAACTACCATTCCAGCAATTAATCCTATAGTAACAAATGGATTAAGATATAATGCTAAGATTAAAATTAGAGTGCAGGTTAAACTAATTGTACCAATTAACTGGATGAGCGTTGTTGAGTAAAAATCTGAAAATTCAAAAGGTTCTTTTACAATTTCCTGTTCATTAAATCCGATTTCTTTAAAAGAATCGTATGTAAGTTCTACAGCTTTGATTTCACCTTCAGTTCCACATAATCGAGGAAAACTGAATTTGTTAACATAATTCCTAATTCTTTCAGTACTAAAAATCTTGTTGGTAGGTTGATTAGTATTTATCAATTTAGTTTAAATATAAAACTTAATACATTTATTTTACTGTGTTTTTAAAATAATATTACAAATTTATTTCTTATTCTTTTAATTTATCAATAATTATATTTTGAATTTTCTCTTGTACTGATTCTATTATATCATCTGAATTAATTACATAATAACCTTCCTCTTTAGCTCTAATGAGATAAAGTTTTCTTACTTCGTCTAAAAAAGTAGTATCTTCAAACTTTTCCAAATCATTTTCTGTTTTTCTGGCTAGCGAAATTTTTGGATCGATGTCTAAAATTATCGTTACATCTGGTTTATCAGCAAATCTATTAATGTTTTTTACCCAATCTATCGAAATTTTATCAGATTGCGTAGATTGATACACAATAGAACTTTCAATATACCGATCAGAGACTACTATGTAGCCTTCGTCCAATTTCTTCTTGATTTCATTGTGAAAATGAAGATCTCTATCAGCAGCAAATAATAACGCATCAGTAGTGGGAGGAATATTTTTATTTTTCAGAAATATTCTTAATAATTTTCCAATCTCATTATTGGAAGGTTCTTGAGTTAAATATACTTTAAGATTTTTATTCTCTAAAAAGCCTGCTAGTAATTGACTATGAGTCGTAGTACCTGAACCATCAATTCCATCTATAGCACAAAAGAAAGACTTTCTTACCAACGCTGTTCACAATATTTAATTATTGTATTTAATAAAAGTTATTGAAAATTTATTCCCTTATTTAAACTTATAATTTTTAATGGTTTTATTAGTATTGGAAAGAAAGAAGAATTAAAAAAATCAAACAATAGAAAAACAAGGAAACAACTTCAATAAAAACAAAAAATTGTTCTTACTGCTACAAAAGACTAAATATAAACATTCAAATTTGTCCCTATTGTAAAATTCCATTCAAAGAATAAAATTATATACGAATAATAACTTGTAATATCTTAAATAATATTAAACAATTAGGTTAATATAAGTTCTATACTAAAAAAGAATGACATCTACAACTCCAATAGGTTTTTGTCCGCACTGCAATCAAAAAGTTTTGTTAAAACGTCAAGACATTGACGTGTGCTTAGCAATAATCCTCCTAATTTTTACGGCAGGAATTGGATTGCTTATATATCTCGTTATATACTATTCAAGAAAAGAAGATCGATGTGTTCATTGTGGAACAATTGTTGAGCGTTTACCTTTCAACGAAATTCAAACAACAGAACAATTACAATATACGCCATCAAAGGAAATTAGTGAAAAAAAAACGGATATTGCCAAATATTGTCCATTATGCGGAGAAAGTCTAGGTAATCGAAATCCTAGCTTTTGTGCACATTGTGGAAGCAAAATTTCATAGTTAATTTGTTAATTTGATTTATCTGAGATTTATCTTTAACTTTTTATATTAAATTAAAAACTGGTCTAAAAATCATTTTTTTATTATTAATTCTAGTTTTTGTATAATGAATAAGAATTATAAAAAGAATGGATAAATCATGGAGGAAATAAAATGACAATTGGATATTGTCCTAACTGTAAGACTAATACCCTCATGAAAAAAGACGATTTTAGTTTACTTTTGGCTTTTATTTTAGCTTTTACAGGTATTGGCCTTGTAATTTACATTTTATATCATTTAGATAAGAAACCTAATCGATGTGTTCATTGTGATTCAATTTGTGAATTAAAACATCCAGACACTACTGAACCAAAATTACAAGATAATTCTAATGGTTATTTAGAATACAGTCCAATAAAAACAAAAGTCCCAGAAGTTAGTTATTGCCATAATTGCGGCACAGAAATAAAAGATCGAGAGGGTATTAAATATTGCGCGTTATGTGGAAGTGGTATTGAATAAGTATTTTTTTTTTTCTTTTTTTTTTATTTGAAAAACTTTAAAGTGTTTATTTCAAAATCTTTTGTTGTTATTTAAAATGGAAAAGCAGATAATAATACTGACTTATTCTCAAAAAATGGACTCCAAATTAAATATATAATGTTCTATAATAATTTAAATTAACATAAAAATACTTTAATAAACAAATATAAAGTGATTTCATAAATGAGTCAAGAAATTTTAACTACTAATAATAAAAATGCTATGGTAAATGAAAATAGTAGCAAACCTGAAAAATTGAACAATAAAGGGAAAGCAATAACTTACTTACATTTATATTTATACTTAGCAGTTATGGGTTTACTTACTCTAATTTGGGTGCTTGGTGCTATGAGAAGAGGTTTATATTTTTTCTGGCCAATGTTTCCGATGTTTGGTTGGGGATTCGCGTGTGGTTATCAATACATTCTATATTTAGCATACAACGATAAAAATCAATTTCTTTCGAATCTAAGAAAGAAACCTTATTTTGGGATTTCATTTATAACTCACATGTGGTTCTATGTTTCAGTAAACATCTTTTTAGTAGTGCTTAACGTTCTTTTTAGTCGGTTTCCATGGAGCGTGTTTCCTATAATAGGTTGGGGTATGGTTTTTGGTGCTCATTTTATACTAGCTTCAACATTAGGAAAACCTAACGAGATTAAAGTAAAAGAACCTAGTCAACCAAAAATAAAACCGGTTGAAATTGATAAAACTAATTATTGTCATACATGCGGCGCTAATATATCCGATAGACAGAATGCTAAGTTTTGTTCTTTTTGCGGAAGCATTTTAGATTAAAATATTTTCAGTTTATTTTTTTTTTTAAATTCTCTTTAATTATTCTTAAAATAGTTGATTCGACGGGAGTACATCCTTTAATAAACGTTCCATTTTCGCTTAAATCATAAGTACAATTTCCAATAAGATAAGTATCTGAATATAAATCTGATGGTTTAATTCCCTTACCAATCGCAATATTTAACGGATTTTCTGGAGTAAAATGCTGATCAATGAAATCTTTATTATTTTTTAATAAGTTAAATACTGTTGATAAGCAAGCAGAACAGGAATCAATATCTATTAGATTTACGTTTTTATATTTCATAGATATTGACGATGGGGGAGCTTCTAACTGTTTTACAAATTTTTGAATGCTATCTGGAATTGTTTTTATTTCATTTTTATTAAGAGGAGAATTTGGAATTATTTCAGTTAAAAGTTTTAAATGTGGTACCTCTTTTAACGACCACTCTGGTTGAGTTAAGGCAAGAGCAATAATATCCGCAGCAAGAAAGTTTGTAGATGCGATTATGGTATCCATTTTTACAGGATTACCCCCCGCAGGTCCCATTCCTTCTAATGCGTAAGATGCATCTATAATTGATAAATCTGGTTTAACTACGCGGGAAAGGTCTGAAATCGCAATATCTAATTCCTTTACTTTTTCCATTGATTTTTTATATTGATTAATTAGTTCAAGGGATTGAAGATGGTGTAATTCTATTTTATTTCTTTTGTAAATTAATCCTTTCAAATTTTTAAAGCTTAAAGTTGCTCCAGTATGCATATGCATCTTTAAAACGGGAATCGAGATTATATAATCAATCTGTTGTAGATATCCAGTTAGCTTAATATTTTTAAGGATCTTTCCATTTGGGATCTCAAACTCTTTGGGTTTTCTATCGTCTAAATCAACAAATTTTAAATCGTTATCCTTTAATAAGTCATCATAGCCAGATTGTTTGAATGCTTTTTTTGTGTCCGTATTAATTATTGGAGAATCGCCAATAAAGAAATTTGCTTTAAATTTGGATTTTAAGTAAGTAAAAATGGCTTCAACAACCTCAGGATTAGTATTAATTGCGACCTTAGGATCAACTTCTCTTCCCACATTTGGTTTTAGTAGAATATTTTTATCGTTTAAATTAGGAAGTATAAGTTGATCTAAGGCCTGTTTTACAGCTATTTTAATGTTCTCGTTCCGTGCTACTGAAACTATTGGTTTTTTCTCTAAGCCCATTATTTAATACCAAGAAAATCAATTATTTTATTTTTCATTAAAACACTATTTGGTGTTTTACCCGTCCACCATTCAAATGCGATTACTCCTTGATTAACTAGCATATTCAAGCCTCCTAAGGTTTTACACCCTATTTCAGCAGCTTCTTTCATCAATTTCGTTTCCATTGGGTTGTAAATTACATCAAACACAAAAAGCTCGTCATGTAATAGTTTTTTATCGATTGGTGTAGCTTCCTCTTTAGGATGCATACCTAATGGTGTTGCATTGATTAAAATATCCGTTTGTTTAATTTCCGCCTGGATTATTTTTTCATTCGCTAATTTTCCTTCAATATTAGCATCCATATTTTTTTTTATCTCATTCGCAACAGCTACAGCTTTATTTTCTTCAATATCTGTAAGAATGATTTTATTGGCATCCTCGGATAAAATGTAAGCAATAGACCTCGTTACTCCTCCAGATCCTAAAAATAAAATATTTTTCCCTTTTATAGTACACCCCGCATCAAGTAAAGATTTTTTTGCACCCGCCGCATCCGTGTTTTTAGCTTTTAAATATCCATTTTCGTTTTTTATGGTGTTTATTGCTCCCATCTTATCTGCTATAGGATCAATTTCGTCTAGATATTGAATTATATTTTCTTTATGGGGAATGGTTACATTTAATCCTTTAATATCTAGCGTTCTAATAGCGTTAACTGCTTGCTCTAATTTATCTGGGGGAACATTGAACGCAATATAAACGTAATCCAACCCTAATTCTTGAAGAGCAGGATTATGCATGGTCGGACTCATACTGTGCTCTATTGGATGTCCTATTATGCACAATATT
>JBHLLE010000088.1:0-9133 GCA_048885945.1 Candidatus Hermodarchaeota archaeon
ATCTTGAATATCAAGTTGATTTAATTTGTACATATATTCATTAAGTGAAAAATTTGAAAATTTTTAATTATAACAAAAATGTTACTAATTATTCTTAATCTGAAGTTTAAAAGAACATAAAATCAAAAATGATTAAAATGTCTGAAGATATAAAATTTGAACATTTAAAAATTGAATGGCCTACTAAAGTTGATGAACAAGGAAATGTAATAAGACAAGGAACTATAGATGGAAACTATGCTGTTGTTTCAATTAATAGACCAGATAGATTAAATGCTTTAACTGAACAAACAGTTGATGAAATTGGTAAAGTTTTTAGGATCATGGAGTTGGATAGTTCAGTTCGTGCCGTTGTTCTAAGAGGTACTAAAGATTTCACAAAAAAGCCCGCATTCTGTGCAGGAGCAGATTTAGCTGCTGCCTTTCATAAGGAATTAAAGCCAAATATTCCCATGCATATGTCAATAGCAATGAGAGTAAGACACCGTGATTATGATGAACTTGAACAGTTTTCTAAGCCAGTCATTGCTGCTGTTGATGGATTCGCTTTAGGGGGAGGGTGTGAATTAGTTCTTGCCTGCGATATTGTTATTGCAAGTGATAGATCAGTTTTCGGACTTCCAGAAATTCATCGGGGTATTTTCCCAGCAAATGGAGGGGTTACCAGATTGGCTGCAAGAATAGGAGTTAATAGAGCCTTACGTGCAGCTTATTTTGGTGAACAATTTGATGCTAAAACAATGGAAGAATGGGGTTTAGTTACATGGGTCGCTCCCGCGGGTGAGGAATTTGAAAAACTTGTCCACGAGAAGGCGAAATGGTTAGGAGATTCGGCTACCACAGCATTATTTTGTATTAAGAAATGCGTTAAATTTGGTACCCGAGATATTCCATTAGGTCTTATGATAGAACAGCTTGCTTTTGGAGTCAACAAAGCAGCATCTGATTCAACAGAAGGAATATTAGCTTTTAATAGAAAAGTTAAATGCCCAAAATGCGGTGGAAAGGGTAAATTTGAAGATGGAACCACATGTGATATGTGTGGTGGAAGAAGAAAGATAAAAGATACCCCTCACTTTAAAGGCATTTAAATTAAATACTAATTTTTCCCTTTTCATTTATTTTTTTATTATTTCAATTTTATACTCTTTCATGAATTTCGTTATAAAAAGGCATAAATATATCCTTTTTTTTTGATTATTTAGATGAAAAATGTAGAAATAATCGATGAAATAAACCAGAGAGGTCTTTTTTTAAGAAAAATATCTTTAGATGATATAAATTTCGTTTATGAAAGCTTGAATGCAAATGAAAAGACGACTACTAAATTCTTATCCTTAGGCCCAATAATGTCAAAAGATCATGCTAAAAAACTAATTAAAAATTATTTAGACTATTGGAAAAGACAAATCCAATTTAATTATGTAATAGAAATTAGAAAAAAAGGCAATAAAAAAGATACTATCAAAAAAACCGGTTCAATTAGTCTCTGGGGGATAAGTTGGCTTCATAGACGAGCAGAAATAGGGATATGGGTTAACTCTAAGTATTGGAATCAAGGTATTGCCAAAAGAGCCTTGAATTTGATGAAAATTCTAAGTTTTAATCATTTAAAATTAAATCGGTTAGAAGCACACATTTCGTTTGAGAATTATAAATCTATTCAATTATTTAAGAAAAGTGGATTTACCCAAGAATGTATTTTAAAGCAGTATTTAAATTTACGAGGAAAATTTACTGATGCAGTAGTATTAGCATATATAAATGAAACTCAATAAAAAATATTAATAAAAACTTTTTTAAAAAAAAAGAAGTTATTAAATATCCTATTTACTTAAAAGTAAATATTTCAAGTATTAAGTTTTTAAATTATTAAAAAAATAATCTATTATAGAAAATCTATTTCTAAAAAAAAATTAAAGTGAATAATATGACAAGACGTGGCGATGTAAATAACGTTGGTGTTGTAAAATTATTATGTGGCATTGGAGCAATTATTCTTATAATTCTAGCAATTTTTGCCTTCGCGAGTTTTAGTGCTTATGGTATAATCTGTGGGCTTCTTTTGCTCCTTGTTGGTCTAATTGTACTAATAAGCTGTTTTGGATCATCGAGGCAAGGAATACCCTTTACTGCTGTATTTTTAATAGTAATGGGGATCATTGCAATAATAATTGGTTGGTTATGCGGTGGAATTTTTGGATTAATTGCTGGAATTTTAGTATTAGTTGGCGGAATAGTAGGAGCTTTATAATTGTTCCTTTTTTTTTTATTTTTTATTTTTATTTTTTTTTTTTAATGATAGAACTAAGATTAAGATTCATATATTTCTATGAACATTTAACTTAAAATTAGGTTATGTATATATATATGAAATAAAATCAATTGTTAATAAAAGTCGAATATGATTAAGATGGTAGCAAACTCTAGACCTTTAATTATGTATATTGTAGCGTTTATTGCTTCTTTAATTCTTTTTATTTTAGCAATAATATCTTTCGTGGCTAGGATAGGAGGTGTATTTCGTGGTGTTATAGATTTAGGATTTTGTATATTAATTCTATTACTTATATTAGGTGATAAAAAAGTTTACATTCCAAATCTTGAACGTATCCTATTATTATTTGGTATTACTATTATAATTTTAGTCTTTTTAATTCTTGGTATTTTTGAAATTATTGCTGGAATACTATTAATACTATCTTCATTAATTGGATTTTTATTAGGAGGACAAAATTAACGATAAAAATCAATTAAAAGTGAATTTAATTCGTTTTCTTGTTTATGAAAATAATGTTAAATCAAATGATTGGATAATTTGAGTAAATTTCTTAAAAGGACCAATATTCCCTTGAAAATTATTTATTTCTTGGCTAAATTCTTTCCAAAAACGTCTGTATATTATTGATAGTAAATTTTCAATTTTATCTATTGAATTTTTTGCACTTGCTCTGCCTAATATATAGAAGTCGTAATTTTGTTCCTGGTAAATCATATATCTATCATATCCAATAAGCATATCATGAACTTCTTTTTGACTAAATTCTACGCTAAATTGCTGTATTGCAGTTAAGAAGCCTCCAAGTAAATCGTGATCGATCTTTGACTCTGGTGAATAAGTGTATAAACAAACACCAGTAGATTTAGAATAAAGCCATATTTCTTTAATGGAACCTAAAGGATTTAAAGGATTTTGGATAATAAAAGGGTCTTTCTTAAATTTCTTTTTGATATTCTCAAGTTCTTTTTTATAATATGAGATTTTTTCATCTTCATTAATCAATTCGTATAATTGAATAATTTTTTTAACGATCTCTATAAAATTGATAGTATATATCTTAGAATCTTTTATGATTCTATATGTATTTAATAGTTCTGAAAGTGCTTTATCGTTCTCTCCATTTCCTATATAAGAATCAGCTAATTGGTTATGAAGAGAAATAACAGTAAATAAATCCATATATGTAGTATCATTATTTTGTTCGAAAAATTCATTTAGTAGGATTATATTCTTATCATACATTCCTAAATGCGTCTGTATTTGTATAATTCTCGTTAACATACTTACTTTTTTAGCTCTAAATGTTTTCTCTGTGGTAATTTCCAAGATTTTTCTGTAGAAATCCAAAGCTTTATTATTTTGATTTAAATTTTCGTAAATACTACCAATTAACTGATAAAGTACGATTATTTTTTCATTATTTTTAGAATTTTTTAAGATATTAATAGCTCTGTTAAGATAATTAATTGTTTCTTTAAGATTAGCAGATAATAGGTCTTTTTGAGAAATTCCTAGTCTGTTTAAATTTTCAAGAGCAATCTTATAATTAATTATACCTAAATAATACAATATTTGGGCTTGCTGATTTCTGATATTCTCTTTTTCCTTTATCCCATCAGTAATTATCAGTGCTTTCAATAAATTTTGTAAGGCTTCTTCATTACTCTCGAAATGCTCTAAAACTCTTCCATAAATCGTATAATATTGTAATTTATTAACATATTTAGAATTTAAAATGCTAATCTTTTCGAATTTTTTTCGAGCACTTACAAAATTCTCATTTTTATAAGCACAAAAACCTTCAAGAAATAGAGACAGTTCTTTGTATTTCTCATGATTTAATTCATTAGCAAGTACTTCTAATTTTTTAAATTTTTTTTTTGCACTTTTAAATTTTCTTTTTTGCATTAGTATAGAACCGATAATGTAGAGTACTTCCATAATCAAATGCTTATGATTCTCTTTCTCGAACTTGCTGAGTACTTTTTTAAGAATAGATAGAGCATTATCGTAATTTTTAGTTTGAAATAGTTTAATCCCTGCTTGAAAGTCTTCCACAGCAGCGGTATACGAATAATATTCGTCAATTTCAATACTAAGGTCATCATCAATAAATTGAGAGTTAAATATTTCGCTTATTTCTTGAAAAAATGTTTTTATAGCATATTGTTCACTGCTCTCTCTTAAGAAGTCTTGTGAAATTTTTAGTAGAATTTCATTATACACTTCTAAGTCCTTATCTTCAATGTAATCTGGGAGAAGTAATACAACTATATAAGGTTGAAAACCTTTCCCATATTCTGGTTTTGGTTTAGATGCAAATAGGATTCGAGCTTTTCTATTAATTTTATTAATCGGAATCGTAAAATAGGTTCTTTGATATGTAGAATCGTTGGGATTCTCCCAAAAGAATTGATAAAAAGTAAAGATTCGAAGTGATAACTGTTCAAGATCTCCTATATTAAAAGTTGGATGAAAATCAATAATCCTTGGTCCATAATAATCGTCCCATAAAGTTAAAAAGAGTGATATTTTAGGGATTTCTTTTTGATTTTCTGTTTCTATTTTAAGATTCTTCATTTCAAATTTTTCATCATTTTATTTTTTTTCTGATTTATTCTTCTTAATTATTTCAAGAAAATTTGAAAATCTTGAATTATTGCCATCATATTCATCTAATTTGGAATTATAAGTGTTCCAAAATAGGTTGTATATTTTTTTTAGAATGGTTTCAATTAAATTTAATGATTTCTGAATTTTAGAACGTCCTAAAATATAAAAAGAGGGAAATTCTCTATAAAAAACGTATTGATCTAATCCAATTGATATAGAATTAATTTTCTTTGAGGCTAATTCAATACTAAAATGTTGTAATGCTAATAAAAAACCTCCAAATAATTGCGGATCTACACTTGTCTCAGGATTATATGAAAATAGAGGATTTCCGTCATTTGTGAACAACCAAAACTCTTTTATCACATCAAATATTTCAGATTCATCAAATTTTTTTAAGTTATTTTTTTTTAATCTTTCTTGAAATTGATTATATTGTCCTGTATAATAATTAACATACTTATCAGTCTCATTATCATCAAAAACTTTATAAATTCCAATGATAAATTTTAGGCTTACTAATATCTCTGAAATTGGAAGAACATCTAATTTGTTGTAAACATTTAAAGATATCAAAAATTCCGACAATGCCTCTTTGTTTTTTTCAAGCATAAAAAACGCTTCGCCGAGCTGTCGATGATACTTTCCGATAGTAAATAGATCGACAAAGGCATACGAAATAATTTTAGCTAACATCTGATCTACTTCTTCAACGATTTTTTCATATTGGTTAAGTTTTGCCAGATTCTGGATTATTAAATTAAAAATTTTTAACCTGTTTGGAACATCATTACTAATTTCAGTATACTGCATAGCTTTTCTATAATTATCATTTGAATATATATAATTTCCTAATAGTTCCTGGATATTTCCAATTAGTTGAAAAACTATGATTAAACCTGAAAAGTTATCTGATTTTTTCATTATTTTTGTAGACTTACGATAATATTCAATTGTCTCACGCAAATATGATTTAAATGAAATACTATTCTCCAATTTTTCTTCTGTGGCTAATTTTATAGCTTCACTATATTTTGTATGCCCTAATTCAATCAATAACCTAGCATTACTTTGTTCTTTCTTATTTTGTATTGTTTGCTGACTGCTAATTTTTAGCGCATTTTCAAAAGATAAAATCGCATTGGAATAGGAATTGGATAATCTTAAGACTCGTCCATATAAATAATAAAAATTATATTTATCAATATATTGTAAATCAGTTGTTTCTAATTTTTTAAAATACTTCAAAGATTTTTTATAATTTTCGTTTTTATACGCACAAATCCCTTCCATATATAATGCTTTTTCATAATATTCAATACTATTGGATTCGTAAGATATTCGTTCTAAAATTTTTAGTAAATTTTGAGCAGCATCATACTTATTTAATTGTAATAAGGTAGAACTTAAGTAAAAACTGCTTTTAATTCTTAAATCTAGATTGTTAATTTGCTCAAATTCTAAGTTGGCTTTTTTTAAAAAATAATACGCTTGTTCATATTGTTTCTTGGCAAATAGTTCAAGCCCTTCTTTAAAATCTAAAAGTGCATTTTCTTCGTTATAGGTTGGTTCTAAAGAGATTTCTGCATCTTTTACTTTCTCTTTTTTTTTAAATTGTTCCAAGATATATCTGCAATTTTTTTGAAATATTAATTCTTTTTTTTCAAAATATTCAATACCAATTTCATAAATAAGATTTTTATACTCATCCAACTCTTTATCGATTAAATAATCCGGAAATAATATAACAATGATATATGGATTCGTGCGATTATTATCTATCCTTATTGTATCAATAAAAATTAGAGCTCTCCTATTAATGTTGTTCATTGGGAGTTTAAAGATTGTCCTTTTTATTTGATTTATCTCTTCTCCATTTTGATAAAAGTTATGGAAAGCTGTAAAAATTTTAAGAGCTATAAAGTCTCTATCATATTCTACAATTAAAGTTTTTGGAAAGGAGTCGATAATTTTTATTCCAACATCTTTATCCCATGATGCTATAAAAGCAGAAATGTTATCATTAGACATATATTTTATATAGTTCTATTTTACTTTACTTACAAGAATATTTTTAATTTGCTTAAATTTATCTAGAGCTTTAATAATATTCCCTTTGTTTAAGGATTCAAATCCAATCTTACTTAAATCATTAATTTCATTTCTAATTCCTTCAAATTGATTTTTTTCTAGTAATTTATATTTAAAAGTTAAAGAATCACCATTTATATGTCCAATATCCCATCGAAACAGATCTCCAAAATCTAATCCAGTTGTTTTAATGGGCAATAGATCTTTTGGTTCTTCTATTAAATGAGCATAATAAGAAGGGACAATATCTTCAAAAATTAAACCATCTAATTTTTTTCCGTACACATTATTAAAAGTTAGGATCGATTCATATAAATCATCACCTTCTATTTTTTGTAGGTTTTCGTGGGTTTTAATAATCTTCAAGACATCTCCAATTACGAATATTATTGTTGTAGATACTCTACAACGTAAGGTATAGCTTAGATCAACTCTTTCTTTTGATTTAAGATTTTTTATTTGCCAAATTAATTCCATTCCATCCTTTCTGAAGATTTTTTCAGGTAAAGTTTTTACTATTTTTCCATCTTTTTTAATGGATATAACTTCATAATTATATGGGATAAGATCTTTTATAACTGCTTCTTCAATTGCATCATCAAATCGATTTGTTAATCCTGACCTCACACTTAATAAGGTTCCCTTATCATCTAATAATAAAACTTCTCTTGGGATGAGACTTTCAATGACTTCTTCTGAAATGGTTTTAAGTAAGACTTTATTGATAATTTCATTTTTTATATCTGCTCTATTTTCAATTAATAAGGTACCTAATTGTTCTAATTTTTCTTTTTCACCATCCGATAAAGTGCCAAGAAGTTCCTTAACTGAAAATTCTTCTACTATTGGTAATACATTTTCATTAATCTGAATTAACTTCTCAATTTCTTTTGCATCTTTTTTTAATTTGTCTAGCTCAATTCTTGAAGATTTTTCGTCTTCAGATATTTGATTTTTTGTTTCTTTTAAAATTTGTTCGAATTCTTTTTGGGCATCATTCATCCCTATGAGCTGGGAGACATCTATAATTTTTTCGCAAACTCTTGCCATTGCATGTAAGAACTGATTTTCGCGGTTAAATCTAAACTCATCTTTAAATTTTGCTAATTCAAGGTAAAGCTTATTATATTTTATTTCTGAAGCAATTATTTCTTCTCTAGTTTCTGATAACTTTGATTTACATTGAGGTAATTCTCTGCTTTTTATAACTTCAATAATACTATCTATTTTTAAGAGTGCTTCTTCAAAAATAAATTGATCTTTCAGTTTTAAACTTTCATCAATTACTTTATCTACTCTGTCACATAACTCATTGTTCTCTTTTTTTTCTTTGTATTTTTGTTCATATGACTCCCATTGTTTCTTTATCTCGTCATCTACAAGATCTTTTAAAAGAGGTTCAGCTTCTTTTAAAAATTCAAGGACCGCGGTTAAATCATTAATTTTTAAGGATTTTTGGAAATTATTGCTTAATGTTTTTAGTTTTTTAATTTTTTTATCATGTTCGTCCATAAATTCAATCCATATTTCGCGGTCTTTCGATAAAAATTCACTAATTTGGGGTATAATTGTTAATTCATAATTTCTTTCGTGTTTTTTTTTAAAATCATTAATAAGATTATGAGCTTGAATAATTTTCTCTTTTTTTATTAAGGTTTCATATTCATTTGAAACAACTTTAAACGCATCTAAAATAAGTTTTATTTTATTTTTCTCTACCATTTTTAGTTTAACTTGATCTATAAATTGTTCTTGTTCTTCTACTATTGAATTTAATTTAGCATCCTTAGCCAGTTTGATTATTTCTTTAGCAACATTTATAGAGTCTTCAAATTTTCCTATGATGAAGTGGTTATTTTGAACTACTCTCATATTATCAATCTTGTCAAGAAGTCTAATTTTTTTATTTCTTTCCTTTATATCTTTTTCATTAAGTTTAGTCAATTCTGATTTTGGAGTTTTAGAATCATTGCTTTTATCATTTGTTTTATTTTCCATTTTTTCAACCTCATATCTAATAATATTATGATCTCAATTTATTTACTAAAATAGATTAAATTATATTAAATACACTCATTATACCTTTCATTTATCGTGGGCCCCAAATTTATAGCATCCGTCCAGCTGTCGTCTTTTCTGCGGAATGCT
>JBHLLE010000089.1:0-9128 GCA_048885945.1 Candidatus Hermodarchaeota archaeon
CCTCATTTGATGAATTATCATTTATGGTTAAGAAAAATAAAGAAAGCTTTTGATCCTAATGCAGTCTCAGATTCAGGTTTTTATATTTCAGCAAAGGAGGATGGTGAATAGTACTTATGAAAGAAACTAATATAATCATAGATCGACCAAGAGGATTTGCAGGGCTCATAGCAAATATCATGGAACCCTTGAACGATAATCCAGATTTTAAAAAAACTTTTAGAAAATCTAAACGCAAAATTCTCATTAACGCTTCAAATCTAGATTTTGCAGCTTTGTTAACTATCGATCATGGGACTTTAAAAGTTCAAAGCGTTCCAAATAAACCCAAATCTAATTTAAAAAAGAAAACCACTGGATGGGATGGATTTGTTTCTATGGATACTATGACCTTTCTCGCATTTGCAATGAAAAGAATATCTATATTAAAAATAAGTTCAATGATGTTAACAGGGAAGGTTAAAATGAGAGGTTTACTTAAATTGATCCCTATGCTAAAACTTTTTAAGATTTTGAGCAGTTAATTCTACTTTTTTTATTAAAATTTTATATTATTAATTTAAAAAAAAAGATAGATCTATAAATAATTTAGAGTTAGGATTATTCTTTTCAAATTTTATCATCCAAGTACTTTTTTTGATCCAGGAATTCGCCTGAGAATAAAATGACTTATTAAGAAGCATATTCCAAGAACAAATGGAAAAACTATTATAAACTTTAACAAAGCAGGCATAAGAATTAACGAAAAAAGCATTGCTATAAAAACTAAAACTGGCGCATGAACTATATACATGGTATAAGCGTTTTGAGATAACGATTTAGAAGCATTTCCTTGAGTATTAAACTTATTTCGAAACAAAACTACTAATCCAATACACATTCCAATGCAGTAAAAGGATTCCCAAATATTAAAAATGAAAGCTTGCCAATTTAAGCCTCCTCTGAATTTTTCTGTGTCATCACCATAAGCTCCTAATAAAATTCCTAATGGAAGTAAGGAAATAATCAATATTAAAACAATGATTAACCATACTTTTCCTTGAGAATTCGGTATGTTTCTGAACCAGTCTCGATTATATGCAATAGTCCCTAAAATTAACATTACAATATATTGAGCAACAAAACATAGTTGAATGTTAAAAAAGGTATCGCCACCATCTACTAAGAAAAATAATCGTATAATAAATGTAAATATAGCCATTAAAATAGCGACTAGAACAAGCTGAATATTTTTAGGTGGTTTTTTTTCAGTTTCGTTCTTAAAATTTCCGTTGTTAATTTGCCGCCAAAGAGTATAAAAAACATCAAATATCAATAAGGCTAATACGAACCATAATGGACCATTACCTCCTAAGAATTCCCCAAAAAGTTCCCAGGATTGAAAATAACTGAGATAAAATTCTATAAAAGTTATTCCATAAGTAGGTTCTATATTAACAAAATATTTGATAAGAGGACCAACAATTATTGTATAAATTATTAAAGGGATTCCTAAACGAATAAATCTATCTTTTAAGAACTTAACTGGTCCCTTACGATTGTAGCTCCCTGGTACAAAATATGCACTTATAAAGAAAAAGAGTCCCATAAAAAAACCCTGATCTAATAATGCAATTATAGAAAGTAAAATAATTGTAAATTCATCTGTTTTGGGATCTTTAAAATACCAACTTCCAGAAGCACCGTATGTAATCATTGTATGATGCATAATAACTACAATAGTAAGTAAAATCCTTATATTATCAACGAAATATAAACGTATTGGTTTTTCTACTTCATTCATTTGAATTTTCCCTCATTTTCCTATTCATTGGATATTTTTTATTAAAAAATTTAGAAATAATATAGTGGTTAATCAAATTCTTAAAAATAAAAATTTTTCTAATGATTACCTCATTATTAACGAGATTTAAGAAAATAGGAATTACATAGTAAAAGTCTTCATTTATTTTTCTTCAAATTAATCCATTCTTCCGTTCCAATTTCTTTTCTCCTTAAAAGTTCATTTTGTCTCGAAGCTACTGATTTTTTAGCCTCTTCTGGAGTTAAAGAAGGATCATTAAAACTTTTAAATAAGTCACATGGTAGATCATTACATAATCCACAATGTTCTAATTTATTCTTATTCACACAACAATCGTATAAGGGACAATTATTATCTTCCATCTTTTCTGTCCAGAATGGTTTTCCTTGAATATTTCCGCATCCTTGGCAATCTTCTCCAAAATATTCACAAGTTCCACAATAAAGACCACAAGCAGACGCTATTTTTTTTTCAATCATAAATCTTAAACAACACTTTTTTTAGACTGTTTTGAAATATTTAATCATCTGCATTATATAAAATTCGACACCCTTCGAAATTTATAAAATGAAAATTTCCTATTTTGAAAATATATTTTTTTTCGAGACTATTTTAAAATAATTTCTAATTATTATTATCAAATTTACATGTTCCATTCTAAACTCCATTCTGCCATGGCGTCTTGAACTTTATTAAAGGCTTTTCCTTTTTCTGTTAATTCATAATTTATTATTATTGGCGTTTTTGGAATTACATTTCTGTTTATTATTCCACATTTCGTTAGTTCTTTCAATTTTGCAGATAAAGTTTTTGAACTTATTTTACCTAAGGCTTTTAAAAGTTCATTGAAACGCATGGGTTTATTTTGAAGATATAATTCTCTAAGGATCATTAAAGACCATTTGCTTCCCACTAAGGAAATGGTTTTTTCAATGGGACATTCGGTTAATCCCGCTTGTTTCAGCTTTTTATTTATCATATGGCTACTCAATCTCTATTAACTAACCTATAGGTTAGCTTTTATTTATATATGAAAGTTAATTTTCATTTATTAAAAAACTTTCTAATGGAAAGCAACTCCCCAATAGAAAGTTAATATATAATATAAATAGGTTAATATTATGAATAAACAAGAAGTAATTGATTTATTAAATAGGAAAAGAATAGTATATTTTTCGACAATAGATGTAAACGGAGAACCTCGAGTTCGACCTTTTTCGATTGTTAAAATTGAAGACGGTAAAACTTATTTTTTTACTGGTGCCTTCAAAAATGTTTATAAACAGATGAAATCCAATCCCCATGTGGAATTTTGTATGATGAATGAAGAAAAAACTCTTCGAATAAGGGGCAAAATTGCATTTGAAGAAGATTCTCAAATCGTGAAAAAGATTTTAGACGAGAATGAAGGTTATAAAGAACTCTATAAAGGAAGAATTAACGATCTTAAGTTAATTTACATTGAACACGGAGAAGTTCACATATTTGAGATGGGAAAACTGTTTGAAAAAAGAAATTTTTTTGCTTTTAATCTATAATTATAGAGCAGAGAAATCAGAGAAATCTTCAGTATATATGTGATATTTATTAATATCAATTTTAATATATTCAAAATTTTTTTTTTAATTTTTTGATTAATTTTCACACTTTAAATCTCTAGATTTAAAAGAAATGATGTATATAAATTTTAGTCTTTAAAGAATGTTCCAATATAACATATACCTCTTATTATAAGAATATTAATATTCAATTAGTCCATTTTTAAGATATATTATATTTACCTTGTAGTTAAAAAATGAACTATCTAGAAAAAATTCTTGAATGATGTATGATTAAATAACGACATAATTCAAGGGAAGTGAGGTATTATCTCGAATGAATAATACAAATATAAAAAAATTAGATTTAAATATGCAGGAGATCTTTAACCCTGATAAAGATTTCACATTTTTAGCGGGTGCGGGGATTTCTATAGATGCTCCATCGTGTTTACTTTCTGCTAGACATATTGTTAAAGCCATCGTAGAATCTAGCTGTCCCAAAGATGAGGTAGAACGCATTCTACAACTTGATAATCTACGATATGAACTAGTCATTGAAGGTATCCAGCGAATAATTGATCCTCACCTAAAATTTATGAACTTTTTTGAGTTATATGATAAGCCAAATATTATACACCATTTCTTAGCTAAAGCAATCCAAATCGGTGAAGATGTTATCACCACGAATTTTGATTATTTAATAGAAATGGCCTTAGCTGAACAACTTAAATCTAAAGATGATATTATTCTCATTATAAATAAATCAGATTACGAAAAATTTGAAGATACTAAGTCTTTAAGAAAAAAAGGCAAGTTACCTATGTGTAAAATCCATGGATCCAAGAGGAATTTAGTTACAGGAGAAGATACTACCGACTCATTAGTCACAACTATTTCTGCCCTTGGAAGAGATCGGGCTGCGGAAGAAACATTTGCCATAGAAGCATATAAACTTCCTTTAATGAACACACTCACCTCAAGGCGTTCACTAGTTATTATTGGGTATTCTGGAAGCGATGATTTTGATATTGGTCCAACTTTGAGAGAATTAAAGGAGCTAGATGAGATCATCTGGATTGACCATGCATTCGACCGTGATCCTGCTCTAATAGACGCATATGAAATTTTACCGATAGAAAGTAAAAATAAAACCAATAAGGGCTCTAGTTTGGGACAATCCCAAGTGGACAAAATTTTGGTTGATCTCGCAACCGAGTTTAAGCGAATGAAAAACAAGACAAAACTCTATAAAGTAGTTGCCCACACCTCGCACTTAATGGAACATGTGTTGTGGTCCATTATGTTCAAGGGAACAAAAATTCCTTCCATCAATAGAGAGGATAAATGTCAAGTTGACCTACAAAAATTCATGAAACCTATCCTAGATACTGTAACTGATATTAAGGAATACAGGCTAGCATGGTGGCTTTATTGGTCACTCACTTCGATTGATGACGCATTACGATGTAGCGAAATTGGGCTTTCTCTTGCGAAAAAATATGGTGATCAAGATACTCTTGCCCTTTTCATGAATGCTACAGCATTATTGTATGAATCACGTGGAAGATTAGAAGAAGCACTTAAATTATTTGAAGATTCGGCGCAGATTGCGGAAGATATTGGTGACGATAGTGACTTGACAGCGTATCTTTTTAATGCAGCACGATTGTATAGAATGTCTGGAATGTTAGAGAAAGCAAAGGAATTGCACGAAAAAATCTTACCGATTACTGAAGAAGAAGGATTACTTTCGGTCAAGGTAAATATCTTAGTTGAAAAAGCCTTAATTCAAGATCTTCAAGGCGATTATAATGGTGCTCTAGAATTATTTAAAGAAGGATTAAAACTAAATGAAAGAATGGGTAATCTTCCCATGAAAGCTTCTATTTTTAATAATATGGCTAATGTATTCATTGATAAAGGTGAATTTTCCAAAGCAAGGGAACATTACCTTGAAGCCATCAAGATAGATGATCTTCTTGGTAAGATGGATTGGAAAGCAGTAAGAATCTCCTCAATAGGAGAAACCTATAGGCATTCTGGTGATTTCAAGACAGCTATTGAAAAGTTTAAAGAAGCAATATCTTTAGCAGATATGCTAGATGATCCCCTTGCGAAAGCTAATATTTACAATAACATGGGCCTTGCAAAGCAATCAATGGGAAAAACACAAGAATCAAGAGATTTATTCCAGCAATCAGTTGAAATCTATCGCGAACTAAACCAGAAAAGCTCATTAGGGGTTTCACTTCATAACTTAGGCTCTTTACTTTTCAACCAAGGTGAAATAGACCGCGCTATGGAATATTATCAAGAAGCACTCGAAATAGCAAATGAATTGCACGATTTATCTGGAAAAGCAGGGCGATTAATGAGTATTGGGGGGTTATATGAAGCGAGAGGAGAATATACCAAAGCGCGAGATTATTATACAGAAGCTCTTGATATTGCTATTGAAATCGATGAAAAAATCCGCATCCCTATGTATCTCCATGCTCTTGGAGGGAATGATGTTGCTTTAGGTAAATTCAGTGATGCCTTGGAAAAGTACGAGAAAGCGTTAACTTTAAGCAAGGAAATGAACAATAAAGGTTCTATCGTTATATCATTAGCACATATTGCATCTATTGCTCGAAATACTAACAAGAATGATGAAGCGTTAAAGTATTATAATGAGGCATTAGAACTAGCAAAAGAAATTAATCTTGTTAAAGAGATTGGACCAATTATCAATAATATTGGTCAAGTATATACTAATATGGGGGATTATAAAACCTCACTTGAATATTATAGGAAAGCTTTGAAAATGAACGAGGAAATTGGGGATATTGAAGGAATTGGTATTGGAAAAAATAATATAGGCCTAGCCCTACAAAACCTTGGTAAACTTGAAGAAGCAAAGAAATATTACGAAGAAGCCTTAGTAATAGACGGAAAACTAGGAAAAAAAGGAAGTATGGCTGTGATACATACTAATATTGGTTCTCTTTACATGGATTTAAATGAAAATAAGCAAGCTATTGGAGAATTTAATTTGGCTATCGGTTTATACGAAGAAACGGGAAGAATTGTTGGAAGAAGTGGAGTATATGCAAATTTAGGTCTTGTTTACACAGCGCAAAAGCAGTACGATAATGCCATTAAAGCTTATAAAAAGGCGTTAACCTTTTCTCAGAAAGTTGAAGATTTAGAATCCGTTTCAAGACAATATCGAAATATTGGTATCTCATATTATCATAAAAAAGAGTACGATAAAGCATTAAAATTCTATAAAAAAGCTCTTGAAATTGCTGAAAATATAGATAAAAAGGAATATATCGCTGATTTATGTAATGACATGGGAAATAATTATTATATTCAAGGAAAGTATGAGGATTCGTTGCCATTATTCGAGAAGGCAACAAAAATGAGTAAACTTCTATCCAACGATTTATCTATTGGAATCTATCAAAAGTGCTATGCCCAGGCATTGAATCAAGTTGGGAAAATAGATGACGCACTATCTCATTTTGGGATTGCGTTTGAATTTTTCGAGCGGGTTAAAAGTTTCGAAAACATGGCTAGGGTTCGATATAGTTGTGGATTAATCTACAAGAACGCGGGAAAATCCGAGCAAGCACTAAAGGAATTAGAAATTGCATCGAATTTTGCTAAAAAGGCAGAAGATCTAATACTTTTATCAGATATTCAAAGCGAAAAAGGATATATATATTATTCTATAAATGATCTTCAAAAAGCTAGTGAATACATTACAATAGCTCTCAAAAATGCTCGTGATGCTAAAAATAATTCTTATATCGTGCATTATCTCAATGATATTACTGTTATTCATATAGATCTTGATGATCTTGAAAAAGCAAAAGAATACAACCAAGAATCAATTTTATTGGGAAAAAAAGAGAAGATTTTAGATAAACTTGCTCTCTCTTGGATAAACAGAGGAAAATTGTATATAAAATCTGGAAATCTAAATGAAGCTGTTGAGAGTTACAAAGAAGCAATTAAAATTGGAGAAAAAACAAAAGACCTTAAGATGCAAGTGAACAGGGCATATGATATTGCTCAACTCTACTTTAATTCGAAAGATTTTCAAGCAGCTATTCCCTGGTACGAAAAAATAATAGAATTAGATACAATCCTTAAGGATACACCTTCAATTCGCAACCAATATTGGAATATTGCTCTGTGTTACAACGGATTAGGTCAAAACGAAAAAGCAATCGATTTTCTAGAAAAAACAATCAAACTTGATATGGAATTAGATAATAAAAATAATCAAATTTCAGTTGCCCGAGTCCTTGGGAAATTTTATTCTGAACAAGGGAATTTAAAAATGGCAGAAACGCGTTTTTTAGAAGCCCTTTCTCTATGTGATCAAGTTGGAGATATGAAATCGAAAGATAATATTGTTTACGATCTCGCGCGATTTTACCGACAAAATGGTATGTTCGAAAAAGCTATTAGTAAGTATCTAGAAAATGTTGAGATTTGTAAAAAACTTGGAAATAAAGCAGATATCGACACATTATATAGGAATATTGCTGACATTTACGAAAACAGTGGAAATTACCAAAAAGCAAAGGAATATCTTGAAAATGCATTGGTTTTTTCCCAGGAGACGGGAAACATGAAACAGACAGCCATCACTACAAATAATATTGGGAGTCTATTGTATGATATGGAGAAATTTAAAGAAGCAATAAAATATTATAAGAAAGCAATGGATATCAACCAAGAATTAGGGGAGGAAGCGGCGCTCGCTAATAATTATCAGAATGCCGGTACAGCATATCGGCAAATGGCAGACTATTTAGAAGCAAAAGTAATGTTTGAAAAGTCCATTAAGATAAATAAAGCACGTGGTGCAATGTCTGATGTCGCATGGACCCTTGGCAGTTTGGCTCGATCACAAGAAATGCAAGAAAAGCTCGAAATAGCCATTGAAACGAGAACATCTGCTGCTAAAATATATGAAGATATTGAAAACTATGAATTACAAGTGAATCAATTATCAAGTATAGGAGAATTACACGAAAAGTTAGGTAATCTAGCAGCAGCCAAGGAATGTTATAAGAAGGTTGTTAAAATATACGAGAATATTGGTAATAGTGAAAGAGCAGAAGAATGGCGGAAAAAATTTTAAAATAAAATGTTAATTAAATTAAATTTAATCTCTATTCTCCTTCTAATCTTATATTTTAATTTGGGGATAAAATAGAGGATTCCTTATATTCTATTATCTTTTTAGTTAAATATGTATTAACGACCAATGGAATAAGTGCGAGACCTATAATAAAGATAAATATACCTACAAATATATTAGGGATTGAAGCTTGAACAGCTCCATAAAAGATATATATTAAAAGCGGACTATCTGCTAAATAGTGACATATAATTGCTGGAATCAAACTTTTCGAGTAAATCGTCATGTATCCCCACATCATTCCTAATATAGTAGTAAAGACTAGTTGGATAAGGGTCGCAATAAGATTTGCTCCAAATAGAAGATTTATACTATGGCTTAGCCCAAATAATACGCTTGATAATACTACAGATTTATGTTTTGAATATTTTTTTAAAAATAAATGAAGTATAATCCCTCTATACAATAATTCTTCCCAAATTCCGTTGGAAAATGCACCTATCCAATCAAAAGCATTATTCTTTGGTAATTGATAGGTATGAGGAGCAGATTTTCTATAACCTGGTTCAGGCGCTCCAATTAAAATATTGATATCAGAATAAAATGCCCCAAAAAGAATTGTAAATAAAAAGAGACTAAG
>JBHLLE010000090.1:0-9113 GCA_048885945.1 Candidatus Hermodarchaeota archaeon
ATTTATTTGATGATGGCAATTACCTTTACATTGGCCATTATGCCGTTTTTTCATATTTTCTTTTATCTCTTCGCTTTGATTGAATAATATTTGGTAAATTTCGTCAGAACTTTTTGGACCATTTCTTAATATCTCTATAATAACCCATCTTATATCACAATGTAATGCTTTGATGTAGTCTCCTATCTCTGAAAGGGTTATCTCTTTCATAATTCTATTCTTTGATTCTTCTTTAATATCTTTAAATAAGAAAATATTTAAATAATTTATTATATTAATTAAACCTATCATTTAACTAATGAAAAAATTTGTTCAACAAATCAAAAAAGGTAATAAAAGATGGTAGAACATGAATGTGATTGTGATAAACCTGAGATTAGAGATAAATCTCCAGAAGGGTGCACTTTAAATCAAATTATAAAGTGCCATGGAGATCAACCTTTAAAAAACATTATTAAATGGATCGAGGAAGAACAGGAAAAATAAAGATACTCATTAATTAGTTTATTAATTTTTTTTATTATTTTATAATCTTAATCTTGCCTTTATGATTCAATAATATTTTTTGATTAAATAATCAATAGTGTTTTCTTTCAAATCAAATAATTGAAAAAGCAGAAGGTCTATGACCTTTTGTATAAACGTAACATTACGATTTTCTAAAGCGGGGATTAATTTATCTAAAATTTCAACTTTATCAAACAAGGAACTATAGCTTTTTAAATCGCTTCTTAATTCGTCTAATTCGATACTTTCATACGAATTCATATTTTTAATAAGATATGAGGAAAGAATCCTGATTAACGATAGAATTGATGTTTTCTCATTCGATTTGAATTTATCTAAATTTGGAATTGGAATCTCGTTTTCGAGTTTAGTTTTACTTCGTTTTATGGAGATATTCTTTGCTTTAAAAATAAAAGATACTAATTTGGAATTTAAATAAGCTAAGATGAATTTGTAATCAATTTCTTCTTCAGATTCTTTTGGCCAAAGGAAATAGGTATCAGAAGTTGCCAAGTAGCGATCTTCAGTATAACCAAATGTGTTATTTTTTGATATAAATTTAAAAAAGATTTTCTTTCCTTTGTCGTACAATGGTTCTAAATCGAACAATTCTTCACGCTGATTTTTGTTATATTTTCGGATAAAGGCACCTCTTCTAGGAAAATAAATATTATTGAGATTCTCGTTAGCGTTTCTTAAAATTTCTCTTAATTCTTTTTCGTATTGTTTGAGATATAAGGTTAAATTCGGATAATAACTTTCGAAAAGCAGATTTCGTTTAACTCCTTTTTCAGAATTAAATTTTTTTTTATTAAAATATATTACATGACCAATCGTACTTTTTTTATTATAACCATATGGTTGTATTGATTTGCTTTTATATATTTTCTTAAGCCTATTTTTTTCGCGATCGCTAAGCTTATGAAAATTGTCATCAATTTTAATAAAGTAGTTCTTATTTTCAATTTTTAATGATACATCTTCTTTTAATATGAAAATATTATCTTTAATAAGAATTAAACCATTTCTGATGAGAAAAAAATCCTTAAGATAATAGATTTTATCATTTTTAGAGCATAATCGTTCAATTTTATCGATAATCTTTTTAACTTCTTCAGGATAGAGAAGATTCCAGCTCCCGTTCCACTTTAATGTATTATTAGATAAAGCTGAAAAATATTTATTAATATAAATTGGAAATTGGTTTTTTGTTAAAAAAGCAAATGTTTCCTTATTAAATGCATCATCTGATATATCTGAGTTTAGTTTTTTGTTGATCTGTATAATTTCAATTTTTTTATCGATCTTTTCCCTTTTTTCTTCTTCAGTCTTTTTTTGAAGGATAAAAATACAATTATGTTGACCCATTGCGTCTTTAAACAGTTTTAATTTAGATAAGTCAATATACTGGAGAAGATAGCATTCCTTCAAAATGTGCGGTTTTAAGTATTTTACGCCCGTTTTCTCTGATTTCGTTATCCAATAATTTGTAGTAATAAAGGAAAGAATTCCTCCAGGTTTTAATTTTTCTATACTAAGATGAATAAAAAAATAGAATAAATCCATATTACCTATGAAATATTTAGCACAAATCGGATACTTTTTTATGTAATCTTGAAAAAGAACCGCATTATAGTTTTGACCTAAATAAGGAGGATTTCCAATAATTAAATCGTATTTATCGTTTAAATCTGACCCAAATACATTTTCAAACCTGAACTCGACCTCAGGGTACGAATTCACTAAAATATCTTTTAAATTATCATCAATTTCGTAGGCAGTTATCTTTTTTATGTTGTTTTGAAGTAAATATTTTAAAAAAACGCCTTCTCCGGTTGAGGGTTCTAAAACGGTAATTTTTTTTGTTAAATTTTGAATATCTCTAAATATATATGAACTTTTTATAGATTTTAGACAGTTATTTACCATGAATTTAGCTATAAATTTGGGAGTAAATACTTGACCTATCGTATTTATATTAACATAATTGCTTTTCTTTAAAACCATTGATTAATTATTAGGTGCTTTAGACTAATTAGTTTTTATATTAATCTCAAAAAAAATGGAATATAGTTAATAAATTGTAATTAATGGGAATGTTCGCGTTTATATTGCTCCATCTTGGTATTAACTGGTCTCAATGAACCAATTGATGTGCACAAATTTAATTAAATCAATTCTGGAATTAATAGAACGAAATTGCTTCCTTGAGTATAGTCGTTTTTAACCTTATTTTTCACCCATATTTTTCCATTATAACTATCCATTACTGTTTTTACAAGCGACAAACCAAGACCCATACCCTTTCCACTTTTTAAGTTTTTAGTTCGTTGAAATATTAACTTTTTTGCTTCTTCAGGAATTCCCCTAGCATTATCTATGAATTCTATTTTTATATAAGAGTTTTCATCGTGTTTTTCGTTACTAAGGTTTATTATTATCTCAATCTCTGATTTTAAGTTATGTTTTATAGCATTAAATAGCACATTTTCAAATACATCTCTTAGAAATTCGTTTGCCATAACGTAATATTCTTTCCTTTCAAAATTCACCTGTAATTCGATATCACGCTCTTGGAAACTATTTATCACAAATTTTATCGCGTTTTCTAATACTTTATGAACATTATAACGAGTTAATATTGGTTCTTTTTCTTCAAGTTTTGACAATTTTCTTATATTTGAAACTATTATTTTACCTCTAAAAATTTGATTTTTAACTACCTCGTTTAACTCTTCAATCTTAGCAAATTTTTGAGGATCGTTAATATTTTTGGCAATAAACTCACAAGACATCTGTATATTTTGAAGTATATTGCTTATATCATGTGCAAGTAAATCTTTATAGATATTTGAACGACTATAAGCCTTTTGATACTTTATTTCTGATTCTTTTAAAGCTCGTTCTATTTTCTTACGTTCGGTTATCTCTCGAGCACTATTTAAAATTTTAATCACTTTTTCTTTCTCTTTTATAGGAACTGAATTTATTTCTAGATCTAACAATTCTCCACTAGGCATTATTACTTGAACTTCCTTTCCTCTGATTTCTTGACCTCTTTTTAGATCTTTAAAAGCGTTTAATAGTTCGTCAAGATCTTCAACTTTAGTGAAATCCTTTAAATTTTTTTTGCCTAAATCTTCTAACGAAATCCCTAATAGGTTCAAGGTTGCCTGGTTAGCTTCACAAAAATTACCATCAACATCAACCACATAAATATATTCGGGAATAAGATTAAAAATAGAATAATACTCTTTCTCAGATTTCATCATGATTTTTTCTGAATTATTAATGATCACATATCTAAATTGTCTTTTGAGGGAAAATTCCCTATAATAAAAGTAACTTATATATATTTAAGTCTTTTTTTCTAAACCTAATAATTTGTCATTTAAAATGAATTTATATTTTATTTAATTTTATTGTACAAATTAAATGAAAAAATAAGAAATAAAAAAGAGAATTAATAAGATAAATCTCTCTTAATAAATTCTCTTAAATTTAACCTCTGATCACTTCCACGAGTTTTGGGAAGATTCTAGGGTAATGAACTGCCATACAATGGACTCCCGCTAGAAGTTTCTTCGCTTTCAGCTCTGAAATGAAAGGTTTGAAAAATTCATAATTAGCTTGATCATAAGCTTCTTTCTGAGCTTTTTTGTCAGTTATATCTGTCTTAATACCTTTCCATTTAGCAAGAATATCTTTGGGTACGCTTACTCCAGGGACAAACATATCGAAACCTTTCGCAATAGCATAAGATTTCATTGGAAAAATTCCGAGGAAAACTGGTACTCTGTACTTTTTTATTCCTTCTAAAAACTCGATAGTCATATCTAAATCGTATACTACTTGAGTTTGTATGAATTCTGCCCCTGCCTCTGCTTTTCTTCCAATTTTTAAAATCTCAGCTCCCATTGGATCTGCATTAGGATTTGCAGCAGCACCCACGTGAAGTTGAGGTGGATGTTCTATCTCTTTTCCATTGATAGCCCCCGTATCGACCATTTCTCTTACTAATTTAACTAATGTAGCTGAATCTAAATCGAAGACTGGTTTTGATTCAGGCATATCTCCCATATTTGGATGGTCTCCGGTTAAGGAAAGGATATTATGAATTCCAAGAGCCTGAGCTCCCATTATCATGCCAGCAATACCTAATTTATTAACGTCTCTTACTGTCATTTGCCAAATACATTCAATCCCCGCTTCTTTCTGTATAATATGAGTTGCTGCCATAGAATTAATAGTCACTATTCCCAGAGGAGAATCTGTTACATTTGCAGCAACAACATAAGGAGCCATTTCTTTAGCCTCTTGAATCGTATGAGAAAGATCACATGTTTTTTCGGGTTCTAATTCCCCCGTTAAAATAAATTCGCCCTTGGCGAGCGCTTCTCCTAATTTTGAATACGTTTTATTTTCTGCCATTTTTTTCACACCTCCTACCTAAATATTACCTCTCTTTGATGACCAGATTCACTCCAATTGCGAGCATCACGTAATTTAGCAAATACATCCAATCTTCCCAATTCTTTTAGGCGATTATATATCAAAACCCAGCCACAATCTTTTTCATAATTACCAACCTCACATTTCCCCTCAACCATACCTCCACAAGGTCCATTCATGAGTGCTTTAGCACACGTTGTTATTGGACATATTCCACCAGTCTCATTTAAAAGACAATCACCACAACCTAAACAACGCATATAAAAGCGACCAATTCTTCCAGTCATTCCCATAAATTCTGTGTTATTTGATACAAAGACTGGGATGTTAGGATATTTATTTTGAAGGGTTTCAACGATACTTTGAACTCCTAATCCACAACTTAAAGTCAGTATTGCATCAGATTCTTTCAACTCATCATCTATTTTTCTAAGATCTTTTTTCATTACACGATTGTCACAAACATCTTCAGAGACAATCCCTGCGGTAATTTCAAATCCGTTATTTTGTAATTTCTGTTGCCATTCTGCCAGTCCTTCGGTTCCTCCAGTTTGGCAAAGAGCAGCACAAGTTCCACAGGATACAATAGCTACTTTTTTGACCTTGTAGTTGTTTAACGCATCAAATACTTCTTGATCATCCTTCTTTGTCGTAATTACAACCATATTTAATCCCCTTTTTTGTTTTATTTACCAATTTTGTAATTTTTTTTGATTTAAAAATAATAATCCTATGATAAAAAAAGTAAACAAATATTAAAATTTAGTCATTATTTGTTGCAAATGCGAAAAAATTCAAATAATTCAAAATATAAATTATTGAATTTAAAAATGTAATGATAAAGTTTAAAAATAAAGATTATTGGAAACTTAAGACTAATTATTTTGATAAGCCAAATAAATTGATTGCAAAATTAGTTAAAAAAAAATTATATGTAATAAAGCTCGTATTAAAATAAAAAAAAAGAATAGAAATTACATTGGTAAGCCTCCACCGGCAAACGCTCTGGAAAGTGGTGTTGCCAATCCTCCCAGAATCGATCCCATGGAGGTTAATTTCTTGAGTTGGCTAAATAGATCTTTCGTTACTCTGACAGCTCTAGTTTTTCCTTCTATTATTACTCCATCTTCAGTTTCTAAGAAGATTTGGATGGTTTGCTCTCCTAATGCTCTCGGTTCTAATGAAATCCAAGTGGTATCTCCATTTTCTAACATTGCAGATAGCACACTCGCAATATCGGTCTTATCTTTAGCAATTAAAGGAATTGGTTGACTAGGAATTTCAAACGCCCCTCTACCTTCTACTTCAATGTCTATTTTTACTTCCCCTGGTTCAAATCCAGGAGCTATAATTCTTAACCTATATTTTTTACTATCTTTAAAGTTATTGTAAAGGAATACCATGATATTTAGCTCAGTATCCTTAAAAACCACTTCCTGGCTGCTAGAATCCATATAAATTGGATCTTTAGAAATTCGCTCAATATTATCAGAGAGTTCAAGTTGTAAGCGATCGATTATATTGAAAAAACCTGGATTGTAAAACTTGATAAATTTAAAAAGCTTTTCTACATCTTTGATTGAAAAATACCAAGCTCCATCTACTAACAGACCTTTTTCGATGTCAAATGTTTCTGAATCAATGTTAATAACTTCTTTTAATTCATTGGAAAACTGTTCTCTTGACAGTACTTCTTGATAATTTAAGTAATAGAGAAATAAGATTCTTTCCAAAGCGAAAGTGATTGGTAATTCGTCGGGTTCATCCTGCTTAATCTTTTGTACGAATGTAGGATTTAAGATTTTATTTAATCCTGCAATATATTCGTCCCATTTCAAATAAGTAACCGGATCTAAATGATTGGCAAATATTTCTGCGAAAAAATTGTCCAGAAATATTTGATGAGTTGCAGGTCTATAGAAATCTGATAATCCATTTACATCATGTATGTTTAAATTTAAAGAACGAACTAGCAGCGCTAAACCGAATCCAAATAAAGCGAATCCGATAGCAGCGTAGCCAATCTCAAGAAGTCTTGCTATTAGCATTGATAAAAACAAACCTAGTGCTATGAAGCATAAAATAGCTATAACTTTCAGGAAATTAATAACTCTATTGACATTACTGTAAAGTAAATCAAATCCATCTAAACTATCTATAGGCCTACCTCTCTTTCTTTCAAAATCTAACCGTTTTTTTAGCGAACTTTTTGTAAAGGAAGCTCCATAAAATAGCATAACTGAGTTAATAAAGTATACAAATAGTACAGCATAAAAAATTACTGATACAATGATATCTACTAAAGTAACTACCGCAAATATAGCCAATAAGGTTAATATCACCATGATCCAAGGAAGTACGAGAAGTAAGTATCTGCCTATACCACTCATATATTTCGTTAGCTTTTTCTGTTTACGTTCTCGCTTTATAGTTTTTCTTAATTCCTTCTGTAATTGTTCTTCCATTTTAATTTTCAACTTTTTAATTGGAATTATTTTTTAGAAAATATATAAGAGTAATAATAGAACCCTCTATTTATAATTTTATTGAATATTGATCGTATAAATTATTTAAAAATACGAAAAGAACCAAAATTAAATATTATAAAAAAAAAAAGATTAACTCATAATGTTTTTATAACGCTCTTTTCCATACCGCATGTAGGCATCTTGCATTGTATCTTCAGGGGTTTCATTTTTTATCTTTTTAAGGAAAATGCGTTTTGTTGGACAATTCGAAGAGCAAATTCCGCAGCCGATACAAAGTTTATCGTCAATTTCAATTGTCCATTTATCATTTTCATTCCAAGGAATTACCGCATGAGTAGGACATTTATCAACACATATAAAACATTCAGTACAATCTATTTTTTCGTCAATAATAGGCTTAAAATTTGAAATTGCAAACATTCCTGGTTGATGAAATTCTGTTAAGGGTCTTAAAATCCCACAACAATCGCTGCAGCAATTACATATAAAATCAGGTTTTTTAGCGTTTAGAGTCATATGCACCATTCCAGCTTTTTCACATTTTTTTAATAATGCTAGAGCTTCTTCTTTACTTAATCGTTTTGCCATACCTATTTTAACAAAAAAATCAGCACCTAAATCAAATGTCATACACGTTTCGATTGGTTTATCGCACTTTTTTTCGAGATATCCTGCTTTAGTTCTGCACGAACAAGGCATTACTGCAAAAGATGCATATTGGTTTAATAATTCTTCTAGCTCCTCAAAAGGTAATACTTTTTGAGACACTCCATCAATTACTTCATTGATTTCAATCATTTTTCCAGAAGTTTTAGAAGGAATAACCCTTGGAAAAGGATAGTTTGAAGCGGCTGCGTTTTGCCAATAAAATCTCTTGTAATATTTCTCGAATAATTTAGCTACTTTTTTATTCTGCTCGTCTGAATAAATTTTTGCGTTACTAAAGTAAAACTCAAAAATTCCTACTATAAAAGGCCATATGCTATACTTTCCTCTCTTTTTTGTACCCATTCTTAGCATTAATCCCTTGTTAGCTAATGAATTAAGGATTTCAACGACCTCATCAAATGGTTTTCCACTTCTATCTGCTATCTCTTGAGGTGGAACCATATCCATAAACGGTGCTTTAAAATGAGCCATTAATTCAGCTTCTTCTGGTGTAAAGATTTCCTTCAACATTTGTATTATCTCTCTTGATCTTGGAGCTCTGGTAGGTCATTTATCCATTCTTTGCCTTAAGAGTTCGTATGAGTCTTGATTATCTTCACCATTAATTTCTTTATTTTGTATGGTCATTACTATTCACCTTATTTTCTTTTCATTTCTTTTCTAAACCCTTACTAATCATAAAAAATACTAACGATGTAATATCTCTTGGATTAATACCCAATTCCTTCAATAACACAACTTGATGGGATAATTCATTAATCAAACCTGTTAAAACTGTTTGTAGAGTCATAACTATAAGCATTGGATCTAAATCGTCTCGAATAAATCCATTATGTATTCCATTTTTAACAGCTAATCTGAATATTTTTGTATTTTTCACTTTTTCATCAATATATTCTCTTTCACTGCGAGTGAGCATATCTTTATCTTTCGTTGAAATAATTGATTCTTTTGATGCTAAGTCGTGTAAAACTTTAGCATATTCAGGGAAATCTT
>JBHLLE010000091.1:0-7436 GCA_048885945.1 Candidatus Hermodarchaeota archaeon
TCAGCAAATTTCCTAACACTACGTTTAACAAGATTTTGTTGATCTGTGAGTTCAAAATTCAATTTAATAACCTATATCTATATTTAAATTAATGATATCAGTAATAATTAATTAAATCTTAAATTAAATTAAATATTTTATTGTAAAGATTAAAAACTTTCTATTTACGATTATTTTTAGAATAGCATCCCAATTTTTTGAAACTAATTATTATAATTTTAAAAATGTTTAAGGCAAGATCAATATCTAGAGATTAAAATAATCGCAACTAGAAAAATTAAAGAAGTGAAATAATTGGAACAATCAAAAGATCATATTCTTAATAAAGCGTACGAACTAGGTAAAAAATACGAAAAAGAATGTACAGGATGCGCTCAAACGGTTGTAGCTGCAATATTTGAAGCTTTAGATATATGGAATGAAGATGTTTTTAAAGCCGCAAGCGGACTTGCAGATGGTTTGGGATTAACAGGAGATGGTTCCTGTGGTGCGTTAATTGGAGGTTCAATGGTAATAGGATATCTTTTTGGAAGAGAAAAAAAGCACTTTAAAAAAATTGGAAAACCCATGAAATCTTATGAGTTAGTAAAGCAATTACACGATAAATATATCGAAAAGTATGGTACATGTAGATGTCATGATGTACAAAAATCTTTAGTTGGTAGATCGTATAATTTATGGGATCTTAATGAATTGAACGAAGCTTTTTCTCCTGGAGGTATGATAGAGAAGTGTTCAGACTTAGTGGGAAATATTGCCATGATTGCTACTAAAATTATATTAGAAAATGGTTTTAAACAGAAAAAGTAAAGTCTTTTTAAGTTGAATTCAAGAAAATCTTTTATATTAATTTAGAATATATAAATTAAAACCAATAATTAAGAATGAATTTATAATAGTTTTGATTAAAATGGCAATGAAAGGAATCCTATGGAGCCTAGTTTTTTTTATTACCGCCTTGATTTATTATATAATACCTACATATCTAATTTTTACCTTTTGGGTTTGGCTTAATGAGATACGAGATGCTGAAGGGAGACCTTTTTATACATTTGCTTTATTGGCTTTATTCTTATATGCCGTTTCTTTATTAGTAGCTTTAATTTATACAATAGCTTCCGTGAGAGCAATTTTACAGCGTAACAATGAGGAGGGATTAGGAATACCAAATGGCGTTAAAGGTTTTGGTCTTGTTTCAGCTATGTTTATAGTCTCATTAATGGTTATCTGGTATTATCTATTTAACGAAATAGCTATTTTTACGTTTACTCCTCCATCTTAAATCCTTAAGGTATTATACAGAATTAATAAAAAATTTAATTTTAAAAAATCATGTTCATAACATCTTAAAAATAGCTAAAGGATGTTTCATCAAAAACTTAATTATAAACCAAATAGCTATTCTATTTTTAAGTAATTTAAAAATAAGCTCTCTTGGAAAGTCCATATCTCCATATAAGGATATCATTTCTTCTATATTACTCTGTTTTATTATACGAAAAAGAGTCTCAAAATCTTTATTTGTAAAAGTCTCAAACAATCTCCTCAAAATATAATGAATTTTTAATTGCTTTCCAATAGCAGCTAAACATAATTTTTCATAATGCTTTCTAATGAATCTTTTTGAAAAATTGTTATGTTTAAAACACAATTTGATACATCTAGCAGCGTATTTTGAAGCGATTAATAACATAATAATTCCACCGCCAGTTGTTGCTTTTACTTGTCCTGCAGAATCTCCTAGTAAAATTATATTATTAAAAGATGATTTTTTCATTGTACCATAGGGTATAATTCCTCCTTGCTGGTTAATTCTCTTATTATAGTTAACATTCAATTTCTTGAGAAAGATTTTAAAATTTTTTGAGAGATTAGTAGCAGACGCAAGACCTATTCTATATATTTTATTGCCTTCAGGGACAATCCATCCAAATAGCTCTTTCCATCTCGGATCAAACCACATTAGCGCTTCATTTTCATTAAAGTCTGATTGAATTCTAATTTGTGTTCCATATATTATTTTATTCTTTACACCTAATATTTTAGCTACTCTCGATAATGGCCCGTCGCATCCTATTAACATTTTAGATTTAAGTTTTCTTTTTGAAGTTTGAATTATTAAATAGTCTTGATGTTTTTTATTAATATATTCAAAAGAAATGAATTTTTCACCAAGGTAGTATTTAATATCATTAAAATCTTTAATTTTTTCATAGAACAATTTATCTAAACCAATTCTATCAATAACATAAGGTTCTTCGTTTCCAGAAAGTTTTAGTACTTTTCCAGAAGGTGAGATTATTTTAGCAACTTTTACTCGATTTAAAACTATGTCTTCTGGTAAATAAATAAGGTCTTTTAACTTTTTAGATATAATACCAGCACATTGTAGAGGTGATCCTATTTCTTTATGTTCTTCAATAACCACGATTTTAAGTTTAGAATCGAAAAGTAAATAAGATAAATAATTTCCAGCAATACTACCCCCTATAATAACAATATCACAATATTCAATTTGGTTACTCATTTATTAAAAACCTATTATATAGATTAATTAGAACATTTTGTATTGATGATCAAATTTTATGCAATAGTAAAGGATATTTTTATTTTTCATAATCATTTAGCATTTAATCTTTAAAAGATGTTGCGATATTAGAGATTATTTGTTTAATAGTTATAAATGGGTTTATTATTACGAATTAATCTTTTCTATATCCTAAATCAATCATCATCCCATACACGATTCCAAGAATAATATTGGATAGGATAGGATGACCTCCTTTTATTAAATCTGTTCTAGGAGTTAAGATAGGTGTTAACTTTTCAACAACATGTTTGGTCTGAGGATCTTCGTTGTAAGCGTTGATCATTTCTTGCCTGAACAATTCCATAAATTCTTTATGTTCTAATAAGATTTTATTTATGTTTTCATTGCCTTTAATTACTCCAAAATGACCAAATCCTGCGTAATTAGATTTAGGTTTAATTTTGATTAAATTACTTAACGACTTCATATAATCCATAAAATTAAAATATACTGGCATTGAAGTGGGCAATGTAATCAATTTGCTAGAATGATAAATTGTCCCTACAGATTCTCCAAAATAAATAAAATCTATTTTACCATCCTTTATAAAAACCGGACATTGATGATCGTGGGTATGTCCTGGAGTTTTTAAAACTGCCAATTGAATTTCTGAACCATTTTTTTTAAATTCATCAATTATTTCTATATTTTTAATATTACCATCGGAAAAATGCATGGGTTCTATTATATTGAAAGCTTGATCTTCGATTGGTTTCATCTCGCCAATAAACTGTCCAAAAGTTCTTTTGGCACGATTTAAGTGAGATTCATACTTATTTAGTAAGACTCTAGTAGCTTCATTAGTCAATATTTTGATTTTTGAATTATACTTTTTAACAATTTCATAGAGCTTCCACATTCCACCCGCGTGATCGAAATGGTGATGGGTAGGAATGAGATATTTCGCATTATTTAAACTAATATTATGTTCTTTAGCAAAATTTAAAAGTTTATTAATCTCCAAGGAGGTACCACAGTCAAGAAATATGGTGCAATCATCAAATTCAGCAATATATGACGAAAGAATTTTTCTAGTACCAAATTCTTTTAAATCTATATGATATAGATAATTATTGATTTTTCTCGACTCTGTAATAATAACTTCTTGTACCATTACAAATGAATTAATTTAAAATTACATAATAAGTATTTTGTTATGAAAATTTAGATTCAATTTAATAAAAAGGTTGAAAATTAGAATAAAATATAAACGAGATAACTTGGAATTTTAATTATGGAATCGTTTATTTTTAAACGTTGAGCTTTTTACGCCAAAAATCAATTTTACTTACAATTTGAGAAACTTCTGCTTCACTTAAAAGTTCTTCATTAAATTTCAAGGTGGTTATAGTAAGATTTATTGGTTTTAAAACTCCTGAGTAACCTCTCGTTTCAGTAATGATGTTTCTTATATCATCTAATTTGTTAGCAATTTCTTTACCCGTTAATTTTCTAAGATTATTTGTTAAATCATTAAAATCGTTTGATAATGGTTCGTCTTCAGAAGATACTGCTTTCTTTAACGGTTCTTCAACTTTAGGTGTTGTAAGTTCAACGATTTTTTCTTGAGGAGGGATTTTCTGAGAAGGTTCTGGTTTAGATATCTCTATAGGTGTTTCAATCTTTTTTGGTTCTATGATTTCTTTAGGAGCAACAACCGGTTTTACATCAACCTCAGAGGGTTTTTGGATCGAAGGTTTTGGTTCTTCTATTGGTTTAGGTGTTTGGGGCGTTATTGATGGTTTTTCTATTTTTGGTGTGGGAGCGGGTGTAGCTTGAGCTTTTGGAGAAGGTTTTGGTGATGTGTAGGATGATGGGCTCACAGAAATTGCAACGTCTTTTTGAGCACCCATCCAAGCATCTTCTAAAATCGGGACAAAGATCTTAATATGTTCTTGAATTATACTCCCAATACCCGCAATCTCAGTTCCGAATTCTGATTCGGATAACACGCATAATACAACTTCCTCGTAGTCCTTATTGATACCCCATAAATTTTTAAGTCTACGATTTCTTAACGTAACATTGTGAAATTGACTTAATTCATTGACCATAGCTTTATGAGAGGTATTCGTTGGGTCAATTTGAGCTGCGATTCTAACATTAATATGAGATTTGCAAGCTTTAACTGAATCAAGGTTAATATCAGTAATTTCAGGAGCGACAATTAAAATTCTCATCTTTGCTTTAGAAATCTGATCGTTTATATGAGCTTTAGCACCTTCTATGGATCTTACAAACCAAATATCTTTCATAGTTAGTGCGGCTCCTCCACCACCAGTTTTAGCTTGATCCCAAAATTCTGAAGTTGCTTTTTCACTCACTTCCAATCGTTCTAAAATATCATTGAGTAAATTATTTAACGTATCGACAATCTTGGTGGAAAATGTGCCTTTCAAGTTTTCAAAAGAACCAAATACATTTTCAGATATACCTCCTAATTTCTCCTCAGCCATAGTTACCGCTTGACTAAATTTTTTACTAATATCTACGAAAATATCTTTTACATCTTCTCCTGACCTTGCTGTTGAACTGGTTATATCTTTAATGGAATCAACCGTGTTATTTATAGCTTCTTTCAATTTTGCAATAAACTGAGTATTAAGCATATCGGTCGTTTTTGATATACCGTCCTCGTGAAGTTGTTCAATTTCTTTTATCTGTCTATTAAGAGCTATTTTTGTTTTAACTAGTCCATCTTTAGATACTTTTTCAATTGCTCCTAATTGTGCGTTAAGGCTCTCAGATATGTTTTTAATCCAATCTGCAAAACTCATTTCTACAACTTGATCTACTGCTTGTTGGAGAACGCCTAATCTTAACTTCTCTAGATTTTTCGAAATCTTATCTTTTATTCCTTTAAATTGAGATTCTAGTCCCTTAACTTGACTACCAATTTTGTTTGAAATATCTTTACTTATACTTTCATATTGATTAGTTAAATCTTCAATTTGAAGTTTCATACTGCTTGATATTTTGGTACTAATATCTTTAAATTGACTAGTTAAATGCCCAATTTGATCATCCATTAAACCTTTCGTTTTACCTTCAAGATTGGTTATAACCGTAGAAATTTCACCAATTTGAGAAATCGCAGTAGCGATAGTGTCAAAATCCTTTTTTTGGTTAAATAGTTGGGAAAGTGTATTTTGTTTCAAGTCATTAATAAAATCTGTATAATCTTTTAGTTGCTTAACACCCCCAGCTTGAGCTTCAAGATCTGAAAACGATTTATTCAACTCAACTGGAGCGACATCCTTTATGTTTGAGATGTAATCGTGAAATTTTTGTAATTGGCTAACTAAGGCTGCATAAGGAGGTAAAGGAGCGTAATGTGGTGTAGCACCAGGTATATCCTTAAATAATCCTTTTTCTATAAAACGATCTGCTATTTTTTTACACTCTTCCTTAGGTTTATTGATTAATATCGCTAATTCACCTAAAGATACTACGTCACGCCCCGAAGTTCGAAAGTATAATTCGATTTCTTCGTCTGATAAATCAATATTACTAAGTAACTGCTTGGTTAATTCTTGTTGCTCAACAGTTAATTCTTTTTCTTCCTTTTGTGGCTCAGTTAGCTCTTTTATAGTAAAATTTTCAATCTCTAAATTTTTATTAATATAAACAATAAGTTTATGTTCAGGAATTCCATGAATATGTTCCCTTTTAAATGGAAACTCTGAAATATTTCGATATTCGTCAGCACTTACTTTAAATTTTATTTCTTTAAAGCATAATTTGCACATTATAGGAATTTCAATTTCGTCTTGTTCTTTAAATAAAAACATCTTTAAACCATCTTTTTTGTGTGTTATAATAATGTATAGAAAATTTACACTTAAAATTCTATCAGATCAGCACTTTTTTTTTTTATTTAATAATATTTTATATTTCAGAACTCAACGACATCTTGAAATGTAAATTCAAGAAGATCGAGAGCTTTTTTGGCAATCTCATACGATATTTTTTCTATATCGTCATAATCCTTAAATGATTTTCTTATTAAGGGAAGTAAGTATTCTGGAAAAATTACTAAAGGTTGAATATCTGTTAAAAGTAAAATCCAACTTCGATCTTCCTTATCCTTAATTTCCGTGATAATGTTTATTTTTTTTAAGTTATCTAAAAGTATTTCTGTAACCGCGAAATCTGAGAATACTTTCGGAATTTTATCTAAAGGATAATAATTGTGCCTGAGCATTGCGAAAAAATCGTAAACATCAGGGTTTAATAATAATGATGCTAACTTTTTAGTCTCTTCAATGGGTTCAGTATAAGGATCGTATTTTGAGAAGAAATCAGACACTTTTTGTTTATATTTTTCAAATAAATCTTGTTTTGATTCCTTTAATTGGTTTAGTAAAGTCTCGTTTGGAATTCGGGATAATATGATATCTTTTACTAAAAAGAGGTATTCGCCTTGATTTTTTATTATTCCTGTTTTTTTATCTTTCTCTCCCTTGCTCCAATCGCGTCTAATTAAATTTAATTCTAAAAAAGGTCTTAAAGTAATATCAATATTCACAGTTGGCTTTATTTTTTCTATAATTTTTTTCACATTTTCTTTCGCTCTTGGTTTTTCACGAAGTAATTCTATGAGCTTTAATCTATCATCAGTGTTATAGATTAAAGCAACTTTTTGAAGTTTGTCTAATCTTGAGAGTCTTTCTATTTGGAAGATCGTGAATTTCAATTCATTTGCTAGTCTTATGTTGATATTAGAAATCATAGAAATTTGCCTCGAATTCTGTGCCCTTAAAAGTTCAGGAAAGATTACATCTAATCTTTTAGCTAAATTCGGATTGTTAGCATAGATTTGGGCAATCATACCTCCCATACTATG
>JBHLLE010000091.1:7446-9081 GCA_048885945.1 Candidatus Hermodarchaeota archaeon
TCTTTTAGCTAAATCTCTGACCAAGTCTTCAAATAATTCCACTTCATCATCTAATTCAAAAATGGAGATAGCAATAAATTGGGAGCCATCACTTTCTTGTCTGAAATAGGATAAGACTTGATAAGGAGTTTCCTTTAATCGACCAGAATAAAAGTTGCTCATTTCCTTCGTAGTGGTATAAATTCCAGTTGTATGTTGATAAAAAGTAGCAAATATATCGTTTTCGTCGATTAATTCTAAATAGTTATCCTTATTAAAATGTTCTTCGTCTTCTCTAAATATTAGTTGAATGGGTCTAAATTCTGGTTCAATTTCTCCCGTTTCTCTCTGATTTAATACAAATTGAAACGTTAATATACCTTGTATCATGTTAAATCACTTAAAAATGTTAAAAGTTATTGAATACGATTCAAATAAATTTTTTATTCTAAAGTATTTTATTATACAATAATTTATTAAATTATAACATTTTTTAATTAAGATATCTATAAAAAAATTATCATCACAGTAATAGATTATCCTTGATAATAGGGTTGTTTTGTATCTATGGACTCCAATCGATGCAGAAATAAAAAATTGTTTATTTTGATAGTAATACTGTTTGTATTATCTTTAAATGCAGTCTTATTAAATCAAAATTTCAATCAAAATACTTATATCAATGATAATAAGCATTCTAAGGACAATGATACTTTTTCTGAGATAAATATAAAAAATCAAGATTTATCAGAAGAAAGCGTTTATTCAAGTACTTCTGCTAAATCCTGGAATGTCACTCAAAAAATTGAGGGGACTTTTACAGATATTGAAACAACATTTTCTGATAATTCTGACGGTTTAGCAGAAATTCCATTTGAAGATGATTGGGTAGGCTATAAAGCTGAAGTAAATGTAAAAGATTTATATGACGAAAGAAATTGGAATAATGGGACATTTCATTTTGGAGATGATGATAACGACGATAGTCCTAATCAAGATGATAGTACTGATCCTCGCATAAGTAACAATAAATTCCAAAATTGGTCGTTCTATTCCCAAGATAATAATCCTTATCTTAATTGGATGAGTGGAAACTATTTTGACAGTAATTATGTTTATTCAGGCGGTCACGATTGTTTAGAACTAAGGATGAATGCTACAAGACAGCAATTTCCATGGATGCAATCTCCCTATAATACATATTGGTGGAGCAGTTATGATGAAGGAGATGCTTGTTGGTGGAATACTACGATTCAAGTAGATAGAGGACGATTAATTGATAGCGTATTAAAACTCGAAGTCAATCCATACCACGTAAGAGAATCAGATAACTGGGTTTTGAAAATTTCCTTAAATGGACAAAAAATTTATACTTATGGAATGCTCGCATTAATTGATAAAATTGGACACTCAACATGGGGTAATCTTTCTATTCCTCAATATAGTTGGTTGAATAAAACTCCTGTCTTTTCGGATGAACCACTAAAGAATAATTTGGTTAATCTTGAAATTAAATTAGAATCTTTAGGAGGTAATATGTCTGGATTTACAAATGAAAGATATCAACAATTATTTATCGATAATGTGGAATTTGTTCCTAAAGCTGAAATTTTTCCTTCGAATATATCTTTAAAGATGAATAATACAATAGTAGAT
>JBHLLE010000092.1:0-9078 GCA_048885945.1 Candidatus Hermodarchaeota archaeon
AGTATTAGTATTGGCTTTAGTACCCTCTCTATTTTTACCATTTGGAATATTTGTTTCTGTGGCTTTAATTGCAAGCATAGGAGATGCTGCTGCGTCAATCATGGGGATTAAATTTGGTAAAATTCATTTCCCGAAAAATAGTAAAAAGACCATTATTGGTTACATTTCTGGATTTTTTACCTCGTTTTTTATAACTCTAATCATTCTCTATTTTTTTGAAAACCATTTGAATTTTACTAAAATAATTATAATTTCATTTTGTGGAGCACTAGTTTTTTTTCTAATAGACTTATCAAGTCTCAAAATTGACGACAATATTACGAATCCACTACTATGTACGTTAATAATGGGATTGTTGTATTATTTTATATAAAATAAATCGAATTAATTAAGATAAAAACCTTTACCAGCGCCATTTTATTGCTTCAGCATGACCTAGTAAGTTTTTCACTTGAATTTTGGTGCCATCATCTAGAATAACATAACCTGAATAAAATCCATAAACTAACGTAGATTTTGACGAGAATATTACGAAATTCATTCCCGATGGATTATAAAAAATTGGGTTTAAAGTCATTTCAAATCTTCCATCTTCACTCGTAAATTTCCAAGGATCTTTTGGGTTTTCCAGTACATGGAATTTGATTGGTCCAAGTTTATGACCTCGTCCATCGTAACCGACCATATTTTTATCGTGAAGAGTAGGATCTTCGTAAGAATGACCGTGACTAAACCAAATATCGTGTCCGTCAGCGGTTTTACCCGCAGCTGCGCCCCAATACCAATTAATTTTATATGGCCATACTCCACGCCCCCAGTCAAGGCGACAATAACAATTTTCAGTGGAAAATTTGTATGGTTTATCACCGTAATAAATAGTTCCTTCAGCAGGCATCCAAATTACTTTATCGGAGTAATAAAAAAGCTTTTTCTTTTTATAACGATTTACTTTCACTATTGAATCTTTTGAAGGGTCTTGATATAAAGTAATAGTCCCTTTCAATCCTTTTTCTGCAAAAGTTGGGAAATCAAAGGAAATTTCTCTCTTATCTGAAAGCTTTTTAATATAAAGATCAAATGTTTCGTGGTGAAACTCAATATCTCCGCGTTCAGAGCTAGTAGGGAGATTCCAAGTACCTTTAGTAAAGAACTTTTGTAATCCTCCTTCGTATACTTTCTGTTCTTTATAATCTACAATCTCGAACGTAACAAGCCCCATATATCCAACATCTGCAATAGTTACGCTAAAATTATAATCGGGATGATTAACGACGTAATTATCCCACTCTTTTAGTCGATGCCATTTAGCTGCGACTTTTTCTCGATTATATCTTACAATTGGCTTTCTTGCCCAACCATCTTGTATAAGAACGCCATTTTCATCAAACAAATCCGACGGTTCAGTAATTTCATTACTCATTTTAAGTTACCTTTATTTTAAATTACTATTTGCTAAAAAATATCATAAGAAAAATTCTTAAAATAGATATTTTCCTTATCTATTTTCAACGAACTAAAAAATAAAATATATTATTTTATTAAATAAATTATTAAAATTTGCTCTACTCATAATTGGGTAGATAAAAATTAATTTTTCTTATTTTTACAATTGGATTTCTCTTAAAGATTTAAGGTATTTTATTCAAAAAATTAAATTATATCTTAGAAAATTACAATTTAATTAAGAATTTTTTCATTAATTATAAATCTGGGATTTTAATTAAGAGTTATTTTTTTTTATAATATTAAAAAAGGTAAAAACATATAATTATTTGAACTATATCTTACTCAAAAATGAGTAATAATCAAAAATAAATCAAAAAAATGGAGAATTTATATGAATGACAGTATTGAAAGGGCAATTGAAGAGTTAACTTTAGGAAAATTTATATTAGTATATGATCTTGATGGTCGAGAAGAAGAAGTTGATTTGGTATGTTTAGCAGAAAAAGTAACTCCAAATCATATTTATCATTTACGTAATGATGCTGGTGGATTAATTTGCGTAGCGATGCACGCAAAAATAGCTGAGAAATTAGGTCTACCTTTCATGTTAGAGATTTATTTAAATGTATTAAACCATTATTCCATTTTCAATAAGATTTCTCCCAATGTAGCATGTCCTTACGGTGACAAACCATCCTTTTCAATTACTATAAATCATGTTGATACTTATACAGGTATTACTGATAATGATCGTGCTCTAACCATTAGAGAATTTGGATTACTTGGATCTATGATTTATAAAGATGGAATAAAAAATGAAGATTATAGAGAGATATTTGGAGCAAATTTTAGAGCTCCAGGGCATACACATTTATTAATTGCAAATCAAAAATTATTAGAAGAAAGATTAGGACATACTGAATTAACGGTTACATTAGCATTTTTGGGAGATCTTTCTCCAGTTTCAGTATTATGTGAAATGCTAGATGCTACAACCGGTAAAGCTCTTTCGATTAAAAAAGCAAGAGATTATGCTAAAAAGAACGATTTAGTAATGATTGAGGGTAAACAAATTGCAGATGCTTATAATGAATATTTAGATAAGGTGAAAAATTGAGCAAAATAAATATTGGTATTGTGGATACAACATTTGCACGTGTGGATATGGGAAATATGGCAATTGATGAAATTGAGAATACAACGAGTAAAGTTAAGATAATTCATTATACCGTTCCAGGCATGAAAGATTTACCGGTTGCATGTAAAATTCTGTTTGATGAATATGACTGCAAAATGTGTTTAGCTCTTGGAATGCCCGGTCCAGAGGATAAAGATAAATTATGTGCTCACGAGGCAAGCCAAGGAATAATTATGTGCCAATTAATGGCAGGAAAACATATTATAGAATGTTTTGTACATGAAGATGAGGCAAAAACACCAGATGAATTAATTAAGGTATGTGATAATAGAGCGAGAGAACACGCTCAAAATATATTATATTTATTATTTGAAAAAGATTGGCTAAAAAAAAATGCTGGAATGGGATTAAGACAAGGATTTCCAGATGTGGGACCAATCAGAATATGACGAGGTAAAAAAAAGATGAATGAAAACAAAATTAATATTGGATTAGTAGTTGGAGAATTCCACTATGATATTACAGAAAATATGTTAAATAAAGCTGTAGAACATGCTAAATTTTTAGGATGCAATGTTTTAGAGATATTTAAGGTTCCTGGCAGTTTTGATATGCCTTTAGCGATAAAAAATCTTTTAGCAAAAGAGGATATTGAAGGAGTTGTATGTTTAGGAGCAGTAATTAAAGGTGATACTGACCATGATCAAATTGTTGCCCAACATGCAGCAAGAAAAATGGTAGATCTATCATTAGAATTTAATAAACCAGTTTCTTTAGGTGTTTCAGGACCTGGAATGACAAGAATAGAGGCTGTTGAGAGAATTGAAGATTTTGCTCGCCGTTCAGTAGAAAGTGTAGTTAAAATGGTAAGGAGAATACGAGAATCCAATAATAAATGAGGTAATTTTTTTGATACAATTAACTTTTATTCAGATTGATAATTTTGGGCCATATACGGAAGAAATGGGACATAATAGAGAGCATAGAATTCAAATTCTTTTATCAAAAATATATATTTTCTTACAAAAAGAATTCAATCGATTTGGTGGTCTTGTATTTTCTGCTTCAAAAGATAATATGATTGCCGTTTCAAATGGAATATCAATCAAATATCATCAAATTATTATTGATAAATTAGAGAAAAGGTTTCCAATTACAGTCAGCATGGGAATTGGAATAGGGAACACACCATTAGATGCTCAAAATGAAGCATCAAAAGTTCTAATTGATAATGGAAGTGCACAGTCTTCAAGAAAAAAAGTTTTAGTATATAATGGTCATAAATTACCGATTTTTGATAATGTTAAAGTGGCTCATGTCGATATAAATTATTATACCAAATTAGCTACAGATGTAAATCCTTTCTACAATAATTACATAGATTTAAATAGAGGATATTTAACATTAATGGAAGGATTTCTAACAATTGGTGTTCTTTGTTTTTTCAATGGAGGAGACAATTTTATTTGTATTTGTCCTAATTCAATGGAACCTAACGATTTAAAACCAACATTAAAATTATTTGAATATAAACATAAACCATGGAAACTGAAAGTAGGAATTGGTGTTGGAAAAAATATACTAGATGCAATATCTAAAGCAAATATTTGTCTTAAAGAAATACGAGAGCATCATAATAATAAACAAATAGTAAGTCTAATTTAATATTTTTTTATATATTTTACTTATAATAAGCTGAATTAAAATAATAACAGATTTAAGTGAATGATTTAATTATTGTACCCATTGGAAGTTATGAACAACATGGTCCTCATCTTCCTCCTGAAACTGATTACTTATTTGCAAAGAGTATAGTCGAAAAAGTTGCTCCTAAATTCAAATGTAAAGTAATTCAAGGAATTAAAATAGGTATCTCTCTAGAACATAAAAATTTTAAAAATACAAAATCCATTTCCAAGAAAAAATTTGCATTTCAAGTTAAAAGCATCTTAAGTAATTATCATAGTGATACTAAATTTCTTTTTATTAATGCACATGGAGGTAATAACAATATTTTACACTCAATTCAAGAACTTAATAAAGCAAAAATTCTTGTGTTAAATACATTTTCCATAATTAAAAATGAATTAACGAGTATTAGATCCTCTGAAATTGGTGGAATTTGTCATGCTGGTGAGTTTGAAACATCAATAATGTTGTACTTATTTCCAGAAAAAGTAAAATTAGAAAGAGTAAGGAAAAGTGATGTAAAATATGTTCCTTCTCTAGATCCAAATTATAAATTCAAGAAACCTAAGAGATGGAAAACCAAAAATCTTAGTAAAAGTGGAATTTTAGGTGATCCATTTCACGCTTCAAAAGAAAAAGGAGAATATTGGTTTCAAAGGTTAATTAAAACAATAGAATCTTTAATAGATGTTTTTGTTAAGAAATATATATAATTGAAGTTTATTATTTAGTTATTTTAAAAAAAATCCTATTTTCATTAGAAAAAAGCATCCATTTTCTTAATACCTTTTATTTCTTCAAATGTGATGCCTAGAGCGTCAAGAATCTGCTCTAAAGCAGAAATTAAAAGTTCTTTATATTTCTTAGAATCTATATCTTGTAATTTTGCAAGTTCTATCGCTTTTGCTCCTATGCTACCTTTTGTCTTTACAAAACTTATAGTCTCCCCTTTTTGAAATTTCCTTCCTGTCGCTCTTTTTAACTCTAAAGCTGCTCTAACATGTTGAGGAACTACTTTATCGTAAGCATCTATATTTTTTTGCATAGATATATTGATAGCATAATCTTCTAAGCTAAAACTATCAGGTTTTCCGATTTTTCCAAGGTTTTCTTTAACAATACCAATAATTTCGTTCTTCGCTTTCAAGAATTCATTATTATTAGTTACATCTTTTAAAATTTCTAATAATCCACTAAATATTTTTTTAATAAATTCTGGTGTGTTTTTCTTTTTAGCAACCATACCTTTTATATCCACATATTTTGTATCTTTGTAAATACCAAGATAGTTTTTCTTTCGTTCTGATAGTGCTAAAAATTGATAAGTTTTCTCTTCTTCCAAATCCAAGTCAAGTTCTTTTTTACTCCAATCAGATAGTTGTTTCATTTGGTTTTTAGATGGATTTAAAAGAAATACTGAGTCTGTATCCCCATATAGAACATCTACACCAATTCTTTCTGATTTTTTAATAGTTTGTTTGATAGAATATTGACCAATTGATGTGGTACTCTCAGCAACAGGTAAGCAAAATAAAGGGAAGTTCTGCGAGCCAAAAACGCCATAGGACCCATTAATAAACACCTTTAATGCTTGCTCAATGGTTTTATAATAGTCTCTTTGTTTTTGAGGTAAATCCTTATTATTCGATTTTGGTTTAAAATATTTCACTCGGATATCCCGAAAAAATCCAACTACATAAGCAAATATACCCATCTTATGAGTGCACGTATGATAAGGCGTGCCTTTTAATAGATTATCTTCACAGTCAGAATGTGGGCATAATACCGTTTCGTAGGAGAGATTATATTCTTTGATAATGGAAGGATATAGTGAGGAGAAATCCATAACTACTACATCAAAATGAATTCCCGGAGTAGGTGGAATAACATAAGCTCCTTGAAAACCTTTTCCTTCAATTATTGATTTTTTAAAGCCGCCTTTTTTTAATTCAGATATTTCAGACCGCCGTGGGATGAGAAAACTTCTTCTACGATGTTCAAAATAGAATATATTTTGTATCCAAGTGGAAATTTGTCGCCTTACCATTTCGTGAATGGGTAATTTTGTCATTCTACATAATAGGACGATTAAATTCCATACTAAAGAGTTATTAAATTGCGTTAATTCGAGGGTTAAAATAGAATCTTTTAAATTATACCATGAAAGGATATTGTAATCCATTTCATGAATTTCTTCTTCATGTTGATATTTTTCTCTTCCTAGTAAGGCAGAACTTATAGCATTAAGAGAAGCACTTCCGTAAGCACCTCCAAAAGCATAACCTGAAATACTTCTATTAAAGAAAAAGTTAAATAAATCAACATGAATACCTTTTTTCAAATCACAGTCAGCTTTAGATAATACTCCAAAACCTCTTTTTACATGAATGGGATTTAAATCATCATCAATTTTTTTGTTTCTAGCTCTATGAAATATGTAATTTAAATCAAAATTATCTCCATTAAAAGTAATAACTACAGGATATTCCCACATTAACCTAAAAGTTTCAATTAATAATTCTTTTTCAGACTTAAAAAATAGTATTTTAGCATCTGATGGAAATTTTTTATGAGGTTTCCCATAGGTAAAACCTTCTCTTTCTAGCATATAAACAAGCTTTAATCCGTCGTTTGACACAAAAGATATGCTAATTATTTCTTGCTTTGCTAAGCGTGGATCGGGGACTTTATAATCTTGTTCTCCTAAATCTACTTCAATATCCATTGCTAATCGTTTTACATCAGGAATAGGAGTAATAAAGATATCTAAATATTTTTCTGCAAATTCTTGTAATTCTGGAGATTCTTCTTTAAACACATCTCGTAACTCGTCTGCAAATTTTTTTGATTGATCATCATTTTTTTTGAATTTTATTGGTTCAATGTAGCCATTTTTTATGGAATAAATCAATCCAGGAATTAGTTGACGATCAAAAATATAATTTAAATGATATCTAATGTCTGCCTCCCAGGCCTTTATTCCATTTTCCCCTAAAATATTTTTAATATTAGTACCCGCCCCACCTATATCAATGGGTGTTTGACCATAGATCTTGGTCATATTTATTTCTTGATCGCTTAACAATTCAATTCTTTTAATTTCTTCAAACCTATTAAAACCAGTGTAATCCGTTAATTTCTTCTTCTGTAACCCTTCACCAATTTTTTCTGAAAATTCTAAATTTTTTAAAACCGAGATTGGTTCTTTGCTCAAACAATATGGGATGTGGTCGGTTGTATCAATCCAAATTTTTATCTCGTAAGTTTCTAAATCGTAAAATTTGCAGTAAGCTTTATTTTGACCCCCATCATAATCCACATCTAGTAATAATCCTCTTTCTAAATTGTTAACGATTTCTCCTTTCTTTATTAAGTACCGTATATATTTTGAAGTGATATTTTCTCTTGTTATTTTTTCTAATTGGATATCACCGAGTTTTAATCCAAAAGGCTCATCATTTCCCTTAAAAAATAAAATCTGGGGTATAATTGGTGTTTCTTTTTGTTCTTCTGTTATTGATTTTTTCGAAGTTTTAGGTTTAGTTTTTACATCTTCTTTTGGTTTATCTTTTGGTTTAAGGGGCTTCTCTTTTTTTGGTGTTGAATCATCAACAAATGAGAATAGAGATTTCTGCTTATCATCCAATTTTTTCTTCTTTGCCAATTTAACAACCAGTAGTAAAAATCAATTACACTTTTTATATATATAAATATTATAGGATTAATTATAATTACATCTATTCAGAGCTTAATATTTTATAATCTTAATAAAGATAAAAAAAAAAAAGACTATTACAAATTAGTTATTTATTTTGTTCCAGTCGTCATTCGAATATCTCCAATTAGCATAAAAGGTGCAAAAACGGTATTTCCACTAGTACTTAACCAGGTCTTAACTTGTTTTAACTTTTTTCCTAAAGCAAGAGTATTTTCGAGCATGTGAAAATGATCAGAATTTATACGAAGTTCTCTTACTGGTTCTAGCTCTTTTCCTTTGTTTTTTACTAAAAACATACCATCTTTAGGAAGCGAAGACAAAGCTCCCGGGGGAGCGTAACTCTGATAACGCGTATACCATGTTGAAGTAATTAACAATGTAGGTTTTTCTGATATTTCCATTAATTCTTCTAGGGTATAATCTCCTGTGGAAAAGACCGTATTAGTCGGTTTTGGCATTGTAATTCCCGCATTGCCAGTAGATTCTTTGTTTTTTCGAGTTAATGACGTATTTGTAAAATATTGCTTAATTTCTCCTTTATCTATTAAAAGTGTTCTTTTTGTTGGGACTAGCTCATCGTCAAAAGGAGTACTGTCTAACCCATATTCCATAGTTCCATCATCCCAAACTGAGATAATTTCATTAGCAATTTTATCTCCTTCTTTTTTTCCTACTAACCAAGATAGTCCCATTTTCTTAACATACTTATTTAAAGCTACCGATGCTGTAGGTGCTTGAAGTTCTGTGGAAACTTTAGGGTAGATAATTATATTGTAAATACCTGGTTTACCTTTTTTACCTCCTATAGCATTCTTACAGATTTGTCCTGCTTCTTCGCCTGCTCCATTAGGATCAAAATTTTTATTTAAATGGGTAGAACACGATATGGCTTCTCCTGTAGCGTACATATCTTCAGCGAATGCTCTTATCCTAAAATTAAGTTTAGTCTTTTTATAATCTCCTTCTAAACCATTACTATTTCTAAAAAAGAATTTCGTGCTTCCAAAAAAAAAGGAACCAGCAACCCTCTTTGCTCCTTGATTTAGGCAATTATCAATAGCATTTTCAACAATATCAATAGCCTTTT
>JBHLLE010000093.1:0-9043 GCA_048885945.1 Candidatus Hermodarchaeota archaeon
AGTGCTGAAAATCCAGAGTCTGCCAATGCGCTTTTAACAAAGCTTAATTTATCATTCCTTATTATAGCTTCAATTTTTTTCAAAATTAATCAACCTCCATTTAATATCAAGACTCATCCATCATATCCTCTGGATATGCGTAAGTCTTATGAATAGAAATATCCAACCCAAATAATTCTGCATCTCTGGATACTCGCAATAGATCCATTTTATTTAAACTAAAGAATAAAATAAATCCTAATATTGCAACCACTCCTGCTATAACTAAAACACCAAATACCTGAACTCCGAGTATGAATAACCATTCACTAGTCTCAAAGCCATAAATAGGATGAGCACCCATTACTTTTGCTCCGAAAATACCTGTAGCAATAACACCCCAGATTCCACAAGCTCCATGTACAGGGAAAACCGCTAAGGCATCGTCAATTTTTAATTTATGTTCTAAAAATCCGTAAACATAAGTTGTTATAACACCAGAAACGATACCTATTACAAACGCCCATATTGGATGAACAATGTGAGCACCCGAACAGATTGCTACAGCTCCTGCAAGTAATCCCATCATACTCGTAAGGACATGACCTCTTGACGTTAAAGCTGCACCAAAAAGACCACCAGCCATGCACATAGCAGTAGTGATTGAAACCCAAGCTAATTCCATATTTATTGTCTCTGGATCTGCTGCGGTACTTGAACCAATATTGAATCCAAACCAGCCAAACACTAATAACCATGCACCAAGAACAGATAATGGAATGCTGTGCCCAAAAAATGTCCTTGGAGATTTTCTTTCTCCAACAAATTTACCAATTCTAGGGCCAATAACGATAGCCGCCATTAAACCAAGCATTCCTCCAGTTAAATGCACAACACTTGAACCCGCATAATCAATATATCCAAGTTCTGATAACCAACCACCACCCCAGACCCAGTGTTCTACTAATGGATAAATAAATGCTGCAATAACAGCCGCAGCAAGAACCCAACCAGTTAGACTATCCCTTTCTGCGGTAGCTCCAGGGACTATAGCTAAACAAGTTATCATAAACATAGACATTTTAAACCATAGAGCCATATCTCCTAATCCAGAAGGACTCGCAGCAATACCATAAGCACCATCTTCAGAAAGAATTGGAGGGAGTGGATTCACAATTGTTGGAATCCATTTAGGAAATCCCAATATAGGAGCATTAGAATAATAAGCTAACGGAAATCCGATGACAAAATACATAAAAAAGGCTAGTGTCCAACCAACATTAATCATAATTATGGTGTGAGTAACATTTTTTTTTCTTACCATACCAGCGTATAAAAATCCAAATCCTGCAGTAGCCATAATAAAAATTGCGACAGGAGCCCAACCCACTAAAAACATTTGTTGGGATGCTCCAAAATAATCAGATTGAGATGACATTAATCCTATATTTATTCACCCCTAAATTTTACTAGCAAACCATACTGGCTTTAAGGAAATTGGAATCTCCTCCACTGATAAACCTTCTGCTTCGATATTAAGTTTTAAAATCTGCGGTTTTAATGGTACACTACGAGATTTCCTGAGAACAAAGACGCGTGTCCAAATAACATCGTGTTTTTTGTAATCAAGATATATCAGATGATCCACTAAATATTCTGTAATATCGGGATTGATTGGAATACCTTCAGCTGTTAGAAGTGTTGTTGCACCACGTTTTTTGGTTTCTAATAACAATTTCATGAACACTTCTCTAAACTCGCTCTGATCTGCTAAACGTCGCTCAAGCGCGGATAATGAGTCAATTACTATTCTTGTTACATTAGGTGTTTTATCCAGGATATTTAGGACTATCGCCATTGCCTCTGATTTATTAATTAGGCTAAATTCACTGGCATATGTAGCACTAATAGAGAGGTTTATAATAACAAATTTCTTCTCTTCAATTAATTGAGGAAAGTCATCCCACAATTCAGCACCAGTCCTGGTGATTGTTTCAGGAGTTTCCTCAGTGGTAATATAAACCACAGTTTCTCCATTTTCAATACCTTTATACATAAATTGAAGGGCTAATATTGTTTTTCCCGTTCCCGGTTCTCCTCTTACTAAGATAGCATCTCCTTTAGGGAGACCTGGAATGAAACTCTTCAAGCCTTTCACTCCAAGATCAACCCATTCAATATTTTTCGACTGAAGAGCCTTAGCGTATCCAGGATCTATTATTTTTTTTTTTTTAGCCACCATTTAATTTAACAACTATTTTTTTATCAATTTTTTTATTAATAAAATTAAGAAAATAGATTATATAAAGGTAATTGAGAAATTAGAATAACTAATATGAAGTCTTTATTTATTTCCTTGGCTTTTTATGAGAGATCTCGGAAATTATTTAAAAAAATTCTTAAAATTTATGAAATTTTATGAATCTTTAAAAAAACAGTAAAAAAGAAAAGAAATACAATTTTTTTAATATTAAAATATACTATAGAGTCGATTATTGCATGTCAGGTATAAAGAACCGCAAATTAAAAATAGTAATTGGACAAATTAATCCTATTGTAGGAGATATAGAGTATAATACAAATAAAATAATAGATATAGTACAAAATTTCCAAAGTTCAGATATTATTATTTTTCCTGAGATGGTTCTTGTAGGATATCCACTAATGGATCATATTCATGATGATTTAATAAAAAAAAAGAATGAAACAGCTATTAAAAGGATTAAAACATTAAAATCTCAATCAACAGTAATTATCGGCACTTTTACTGAACCCTCTGAATTGAAGAATAAATTTCAACCATTTTATAATTCTGCAATTGTTATTAAAGATGAAGAAATAATCCATATTGAAAATAAAAGATTATTACCAAATTATGATGTATTTGATGAGCGAAGATATTTTTCTTTTGATAACAAATTTGAACCAGTAGAAATAAATGGAGTAAAAGTTGGAATATTAATATGTGAGGATATTTGGGATACCACTTACGAAGATAAAGTAGCAAGTAATTTAGTTTCTAACGGTGCTGAATTCCTTATTGTGATAAATGCATCTCCTTATCATATAAATAAGTTTAAGTTGAGGAGAGATTTAGTGTGTGATAAATCTGAAAGATTTGAAGTACCAATTGCGTATGTTAACATGGTCGGTGGACTTGACGAAATAGTATATGATGGTCAAAGCTTTGTTACAAATAGGCATGGTCAAATAATTTTTAAAGCAAAAGCATTTAGCGAGGAAACTTCGCTTGTAGAAGTATCGATAGATAAAGATGATCCCGTTAAAGAATTAGACTATAGAAGTGATTGGAGGGAAAATGTATTAAACGCCTTGAAATTAAACCTATATGATTATTATCATAAAAGCGGGATATTTAAAGGAGTAGTATTAGGATTAAGTGGCGGAATAGATTCTGCTTTTACGGCATATATTTGTGCTTCAGCTCTAGGTGCTGATAAGGTAACAGCAGTTATGATGCCTACTAGATATACTTCGAATGAAAGCTTGGATTTAGCAAAACACTTTTGTGAAAATACAGGTGTTAACTACATTATACATCCTATTGACGAATTGTTTGACTCTTATGAAAAATCTTTAAATGATATTCTAGGGCAATTACCATTTGATATTGCAGATGAAAATCTCCAATCCAGAATAAGGGCGACAATTTTAATGTATTATTCTAATAAGTATAATTGGTTATTAGTATCAACGGGAAATAAATCAGAAATAGGGGTTGGATACTGTACTTTATATGGTGATACTAATGGAGGAAAAAATATCCCGGGTGATCTTTTAAAAGTCCAAATTTATGAGATATGCGATTATATTAATAGAAATGAAGAGATTATCCCAATTGGAATCATTGAGAGACCACCTACTGCAGAATTAAGAGAAAATCAAAAGGATAGCGATTCGTTACCGCCATACGAAATATTGGATTTAATTCTTGAGGAAATAGTTAAACATGGCGTAGGATCTGAATTAGAACATTTACAAGATAAAGGTATTGATCCTGAAACTATATTAAAAGTAAGGAAACTCTATTTAAACTCTGAATATAAACGTAGACAATTGGTTCAATCAATAAAAATTAGTGAAAGCGCATTTGGAATAGGTAGAAGATACCCAGTTCTAAAGAAATTAAAATTTTAAAAATAAGAAAAGCAAAAACAATGAGAAATAGAACTTTAATTATAAAAAATATATCTCACGAAGGACCTGGATTATTATCTGAAATTTTAGAATATTATAATCTCAGTTATGATATAATTGATTTATCTAAAAGAATTGAATTCCCTGAGATAAATAGGTATCAGTTAATAATAATAATGGGAGGCCCTGATAGTGTGAATTTCTCTTCACAAAAAATTCTTAAAGTAAAAGAGTTCGTGCGACTTGCATTGGATAAGAATATTCCTATTTTTGGAATTTGTTTAGGAGCGCAATTACTCGCAGATGCATTAGGAGCAGAAGTATATAAAAACCCAGTTCAAGAAATTGGATTTATGACTAACGATACATGGTATACGATTAAATTAACTGAATCTGGATTAAAAGATCCTTTATTTAAAGGAATAAACGATAATTTTATTGTTTTTCAATTACATGGTGAGACTTTTAAGCTCACAAATGAAACTCTTCTTTTAGGAACAGGAGAATTTTGTAAAAATCAAATTATTAAAGTAGGAGAAACTAATTATGGTTTTCAATTTCATTTCGAATTGACAGAAGAATTATTCAATAATATCTTACTTCTCGCTCCTGAACTCATAAATTATAATAAGGATAAAATTAGGAAAAATTATAATATAATAAAAGAAAATTTCATTCAAAGAGGGAGACATATCTTTAAGAACTATCTTAAAATTATTAATTTCATTTAAAGATAGTATGTTATAATCGCTAAAAACTGAAAGATATTAAACTGATTTCTAAATTATCCTATAATCGCTTTTTTGTGTTTTTATTTTTTTCTGCGTTATATTTCTTTTTTTGGTTATAAATTCTCTAACTGCGGTTGTTTCTACTACTTCTTTTTTAATCCTCCAAAGCGCAAAATCGATAAGCACCACTCCAACAAGGCAAATAATAAAATATATACAAATATGAATGATGATCCAACTTGCATAATTACCTGATAAAAATCCCGCCCAAGTTCCAACAATTAATATTGAGGGAGCACCAATCAATACAATAAAAATCCCATAGATTATTACCGCTCTTCCAAAAAGAAGTTTATTAGAAATTAATCCAATTGAGCCCAATATAATTAATAAACCACTAACTATACAAATGCAGGCGTTTATTAATAAAAATATAAAGAAGGTATCTCGCGTTTCTAATCTAACATTTGCTATTATGATATCTACATTTATATTGGGGTATATTGTAGAGATCAATAAGATTATATCTAAAGTAGCACTAATAATTATTAATAACCCTCCTACTATGCATAGAATAATCAAAAAATAGTTTGCAATTATCTCCTTAATAGTAGTTCTATAACCAATTGTTTCTTTTTCTTCTGTTACTCTTTGTTTTTCAACCGTTTTTCTTTCTTGAAGTAAAATCTGAGTATCATTTAAAATTGTTCTATATTTTCCAGCAATATCGTCTCTATCAATAGAATTAGCTAATTTAATTATTTTCTTGCAGTCTTTTATCACAGCATCTAAATTAGCATTTTTTTGATTGTATCTTACATTGTTTTCCAATTTAGCAATCTGTTCTAGGATTTCATTTTCTTTTTCTTTTTCTTTTTCCGCCTTTAGTGCTTTTTCAATTTCTAACTTTTTTCTTTCTTCCTCTTTTTGCCTTTGTAAGGCTTCCTGCTCCTCTAATGCTTTTTGTTTTTTTAACGCTTCTTCTGCTTCTGATGTTTTTTGTTTTTCTTTTGCTTTTTGCCTCTTTAACTTTTTTTTCACATCTAATTCTTTTTGTTTTTGCTCTGCTTTTTGCCTCTTTAAAGCTGCTTTTGCTTCTAACGCTTTTCGCTTTTGTTCTGCTTTTCGTTTCTTTAATACTTCTTTCGATTTTATAGCCAATTCTCTTTCTCTGGCTTCCTGCGCCTCGAGACCCTTTTCTAGCTTTTCTAATATTCCCGAATATTTATCAGCTATGTTTTTGTTATCAATTAAATTTGCAATTTCTATAATCTTTTCGCAATCACTTATAGCTGCCTTTAAATTATCGTTTTCAATTTCATTTTTAATCTTTTCTTCTAATTGTGCTATTTGCATCGTTGCCTTTTCATAACTTTCTTTTTCCTTTTGCTTAGCAAGTGCTTTTTTCTCTTCTATGGCCATTGCTTTTTCGTGAGCTTTTTTTCTCTCAATCTCTTTTTGAGTCTCATCTGAAAGATCCTTATATTTCTTCATTAAATCTCGTCTATTTATCGACTCAGCCAATTTTATAATTTTTTCACAGTTACTTGGTATATCCTTTAAATTATCGTATTCTTTAGCTACTTTAATTTTTTCATCCAGCTTTTCGATAGTAGCCATAGTTTTATTAAACTTTTCTTGAGAAGCAATAATTTCCGCTCGGGCATCATTTAATACATTATTAGTTACTTCATCATTCTTTTTTCGGATTAATTCAAGCATTTCTTCTATTTTTGCGATAGCTTCATTGAATTTAAAATCTCTTTGAAGTCTGGCACTTTCTTCTAACGCTTGTTCTATTAATTCTATAGTGGCTTCATTTAATTTTTCTTTTGTAAAGTAGAATTTGTAATCGTATCGTTTTTGAACATTATTGATTAAAACACAGCTACAAACGACTAAATTTTGATAAAAATTTTTCCATGAGGAAAGATGTTTATTAAATCCAGATAATTCAATTCTATCGGTTCTATCGATTCTTTCGACATTAATTACAGGTCTAATTAAAAAAACATTTTCGTAATAAGATTTTAGAAATTTCTTAATCCTTTCGTGATCTGCTTTAAACACTTTTTTATATTTTGAAATGATATCGTCAATTTGTTGACTCATTTAAATTCAACCTCATAAATCTTTATATTCCTTTTTTATGAACATTATTTTTTTGTTGTAAATTCTTATAATTTTCAATTTTTTCTTTTTTGTATTGCATTAAATGTATCCCAATTAATGAAACTGAAACGAGCTCAATTATAACAATCGAAATAAGCAAAGAAAAAACGTTTGGAACTAGAGAAAATCCCAATAAGTAGAAGATTAATAATGTTCCTATTGTTATTGTTGATATTATACCAAAATAATATTTCCACTTAGATGAAACTCTTATTTTTTTCTCTTCTTGATGAAAAAAAATCCAAGAATTAGCTCCGAAAATAAAAATTAAAAAGAGTTCAATGACCATTACTAAAATAAGTACATATGGTCCGATGAAAGTGAATATTAATCCGGTTATTAGCAATAAAACTAATATACCTATAAATGTGAATAATGTTATACCTCCAAATAGCATGGAAAATCGTCTTTGAACTTCAATGGGTTTAGTGAATTCTTTAATTTTCAATTTTTTCTTAAATTCTAAGAATTCCCTTTCCATTTTATCATCTGGACGATATAAATGTAAAGCTCTTCCTGCCGCAACGACTAGAGAGGTTACAAGAGCACCAATTAAAATTAATATGAGTATTGAGAATGTAAATATTTTAATTTCTTTACTGTCTTTATCTGAATCAGAGTCAATTAGAACATAACTTCTCGTAATGTTTAAATCCTTAAACATCATATTTCCTAACGTGTCATTAGCGAAAAATCGTATTGTAACATTATAACCATTCGAAATCCTTTCCCATGCTGCTTGATTAAACGTAGTATTTGAAGTAAATTTGTAATTTTTTGACCATTTGTTTCCGTCGTAAAAGGAATACCACATTGTATCTATATCGGGAATAGGATACCACATAGTGTCAGGAATATTATTTGATATATAAACATAAAAATGTGGAGCAAAATATTCAAAAACGGTTAAGTTTGTTGGATGGATAATTGTTATGTTTGGCGCCATTTTCCAAATTGGAAGGAAATCGAGAGCGTTTGATGAACCTTGAATAGGATGAGGGGCATCACCTACACCATCATTCATCTCATCTATAAAAGAGTAATTACTCCAAAAATTTCCAATAACAGTATTGTTCCAATAATTATTATTAAGAATGTTATTATCTTGAGCATTTAAAGTATTTATATTAAAGGAATTATTATAGATTAAATTGTAATTCATTGTAGAATCATCAATATACATTCCGATGGTATTACTTTCTATTATATTTCGTGAAAATTCGTTGGAATCACAATCATTCTCAAGATATATTCCAGCATTCAAATTATTTGTAATATTATTTTGCAAAATGATGTTGGAGCGACAGTCATTATTTAATCTTATACCATCATCAGTATTATCGTAAATACGATTTTCAGAAATGGTATTAGAATCACAGTAATAATAAATGAATATACCGTGTTGCGTATGGTTGTATATATCATTTTGCGAGACATCATTTAAATCACAATAATTATATAAATATACGCCATACTGTGTGTTATTATTTATTTTATTTCCTGATATGGTGTTAGAGTTACATCTGTTAGAAAAATAAATACCATAATTAGTGTTTTTTGTAATATTATTATCTGAGATTGTATTAGAATTGCATCTATTAAATAAATATACTCCATAGTTAGTATTATCAATAATATTATTTTCTGAGATAGTATTAGAATTGCATCTGTACCATAAATAAATTCCATAGTTGGTATTATAAGTTATGTTGTTGCCTAGAATCTCATTGTTATTGCACCAATAATACATTCTTACTCCATTATCACCATTATCAAATATATAATTATTAGAGACTGTATTTAGATCACAATAGTAATAAAAATATATTCCGTGGTTAGTATTACCAGTTATATTATTACCTAAGAATGTATTTAGATCACAATAATAATATAAATAAATCCCATTTTCAATGTTATCTGTAACATTATTTACTAAAATGAAATTATTATTACTTTGATTATAAAAATATATCCCACCATAGTTATTGTCTATTAAATTTGAT
>JBHLLE010000094.1:0-9030 GCA_048885945.1 Candidatus Hermodarchaeota archaeon
TAGCGTTAGCAGATGTAGTAGTTGTTTTTTGCTCAGAAAATTCGAATACTTCTGATGCGGTTAGGACTGAATGGATGGCAGCCCATAAAATGAAAAAGAAACTTATTCCTGTTTTTGAGAACGAAAAAGACATACCACCCTTGCTAACAACCAAATTGGGTATAAGATTTATCCCCAATAACTTAAGAAATTTTGTTCAAGAATTATTTAATTTATTACATAAAAAAACAGGAATTTGAAAAATAAATCTATTATGAATTAAATTTTATAATTTATAAAATAAAATTAAATTAACTTTAGAAGATTTGTTCTAATATAATTAAATATTTTATACTTTAGTCTGATTAATAATGGCGGAAAAAAATAAAAAGGACTTATGGCTCGAAATTCCTAGTTACGCGTGGATATCGTTGGCAAGAAGAGGAATGGAAAAAATTAGCCTCGATCAATGTTTTCTTCACAATTGCGATAACGAGGATGCTAAATTATTAGAGCCTTTTGATATGAAAGAATTTGAGGACGAGCAAAAGCATACTAAAATTGTTTCTATTAAGTGTAAAAAATGTAATGGTGTATTTAAGCTCAAAATGGAAACGATAAAAAGAGTTGCAAAACCCTCTAAAACGAGTAAAGATTCCGAAGAAGAAGAAGCTTTATCTATGGGTATGGTTTACGCACTAGACGAACACGATAAGAACTTAGGACATATAGGTTATTTTTAGAGGTTCTCACTTCATTTTCAAGATTTTTCTTAGAAATTCGATTAATATTAAATTAATTTAATCTATTAAGAGAATTGATAAAATTTATGATTTTAATTCATCAATCAATTAAAAAACAAAACTAAAATGAATCTTGGTTATATATAATCATTAAGATTTATCCCATTTTTTAAAAAGAACTCTTTCCTCGTGTTTATAAAATTCTCATTAAAATTTACTAAAAATTCTTCAAATTCTACGGGCTTTCCTTTTAAGGCTAAAATTGGTACCACCGTATTCATATCATATACATATAATCTATTCTCTTTAATTTGAGCAATATACTTGCGTATTGCACGTTTTGGAAGCACGGCTTTGCTACCTATATCTTTCAGGTATTTTTTATAAATTTCTTCAATTTTTTCTATACCGTAATCCTTTACAAGCTTTTTAGGAAATTTATGCTTACTTGTAAGAAAAATATTGGTTCTTATGTATGATGGTACTATTACCGAGATCCTTATACCACGGTTATAGAGTTGTCCATAAAGTGCTTCTGAAATTCCAACAACCGCAAATTTTGATGCAATATAGGGGAGAGGTTCTGCTGAACCAAATATACCGGCTCCTGAAGCCACATTTACAATATGTCCAGATTTTCTTTCGAGCATTCTTGGTAAAAACGCTTTAATCGAATGGATTATACTCCAGAGATTAACATCAAGAACATTTTTCCAATCCTCCAATTCTAATTCTTCTATTGGTCCACCAATGGCAATTCCCGCATTATTTATTAAAAGATCAACATCTCCTAATTTAGAGTAAAATTCCTTAGCAATATTTTCAAAATCCTCGAATTTAGAAACGTCACACCTGCCAATTATGACCTTAACCCCCATCTCTTCTATTTCTTTTCGAACTAATTCTAAATTTTGCATGTCAATATCTGAAATAAAAAGATTCATTCCCTCTTTCGCTAGCTGAACTGCAAAGGCATGTCCTATTCCGCTGGCGGCTCCAGTTAGAAAACAATTTTTATTCTTTAAATCTTTCATGAGTTATTCTACTATTTAATGGATTTCTAATATGTTTGATAAATTAATAATTTATATGTTCCATTATAAATATTTGCCATTACTGGAGTAAGATTATAGAAATTATAAGAGCTAGAATATTATTTAAAAACAATAACTAGACGAAAATAATAAAAATTTAGGACATATAGGTTATTTTTAACACATTTTTATTTTTGATTCTATTCCTTTTAAATTTTTGAATATATTGTTTTGAAATTTGTTTAAATAAATCACTTCTTAGAACCCGCTTGTTCTAGAGACGAGGAAGAGAAATTTATACCAATTTATAGTTCAAGCAACTATAAGAGATAATTTTTTATTAAATCTATAACACTATTGCTTAGTAAAGAAGAGGAATGGAAAAATTAACAAGTATTAAGTATTAGAGATTTAGAATGGGAGAAATAAATTACGACCAATTTAGCCAAATATACGATTTAAGTAGGGGCGCAAATCCTAAGACAGTTAGTGATTTAGTTAAATTTAGTTATATCAATCAAAATTCATTACTTCTAGATTTAGGCTGTGGTACAGGAAATTATACAAATGCTTTAAAGCAATTTGTAAAATTTATCATCGGTTTAGACCTGTCTTTAGGTATGATTAAGAATGCAAGAGTTAAGTTTCCAAATTTAGAATATACGAATGCTAATGTTATGTCCCTTCCTTTTCGTTCAAAAATTTTTAATGGATTATATCTCGTTCAAGTAATTCATCACATAGAAAATAAAATTGTCTTATTAGAAGAAGCTCATCGCGTACTCCGGAAGAATGGAAGCATAGCAATACATACTTGCTCTCATGATCAAATTAATACATACTGGTATACATATTATTTTCCAGAAGGACTTAAAGCTGAATTAAAACGATTTCTTGATGTAAATGACATAATATCACTACTTAAAAAGACAGGATTCTCAAAAATTGGAGTAAGAATATGTTATTATGATACAGTTATTTTGAATCAAATACCTGAAAATTATTTAAAAAAGAATTTCCGTGATGGAGATTCTTTTTTTGCATTAATGAAGAAGGATGAAATAGAAGCAGGATGCAAAAAATTACAAGATGATATAAGATCAGGTGCTATTAATAAAATTCTTAAAGTATATAAGAAAAGGGTAGATTTGTATGGAGGATCTTTAATCATTTATGGTCAAAAAACATGAGGGGTTAATCTTTAAGAGATTTAGACATTATGGTAACGCTTCTTAAAAATCTAGCATTATAGATTTTTTCTTGAAATAAGTTCAATTAAAGATTCAGGACAAGAAGAGAGACATAGACCACAACCAAAACATAAATCTTGCTTAAAAATGAAATTATTCTCATCATTTAATACTCTCGCTCCAAACTGGCACCTATCCACACAAAGACCACATTGAGTACATTTTTCTTGGTCAAAAGTTGCAACAAACTCACTTGGCTCTACTAATCCTTCCATGTTCATTAGTTGTAGTCCTTGAAGCGCATGACAACAACATAAACAACAACTACAAATCGAAGAAGGAAATTGATCAGTTTTATCTGGAGGATTCATTGTTAAATGGACTAATCCTAGTTTAGCTGTCTCAGAAACAATTGATTTTGCCTCTTCTAGGCTAATATATTTTGCTTGACCACTCCCAACGTCTATTTCCGCCTTTTCATTAAGAGATAAACAAACATTTTGTGGGAACTTACAATTTTGAAGAGTCTTTCTACATATGCACTCAGTAAGAGCAATCTTTTCAGCTTTTATAAGAAATCGATTAACTCTCGTTAAATCGAGTGCGATATGCTTATTTTCAATTTCAATATTAACAGGAATAGTACCAGCTCGCCATCTCTTCTCGAAATCAATTAGCTCTTCTGCTGACCATCTTTTACATTCGTTCATTTAAGGACCATCCTCTTTTTCCTAAGTTTTTTTTATTCTTAGCTATGTATTCATTTTATTTAATCTAGGAACCATATTAATTTCTAAACTTAATTTATAGTTACAAAACTTAAATTTCATTAAATATATAACTCTTTTCGATATAAAACAACTAAATCAAGGTTCAATTGAAAAATTATTATAATCTATTTCAAGAAGCTCTCGCAGTTTTGATATTTTTTTTGCCTCTCTTAATATAGGCTCTTCATCTATAAGACTTATTGAATTTTCTCTTGAGTTATAATCAGTAGATATCTCTTTTTTTTGCCTCCGAATTAATATTGGAAATATATTGGCAGCTGCGGCTCCTTGAATATCTTCTAAAGAATCTCCAATGTAAACCACTTCATTAGGATTAAGTCCTGTATCCTTAAGTGCGTAAGAAAAGATTTCTGGATTAGGTTTTTTAATTCCCACTTCTCCAGAAATAACTACACTATCGAAATACTCCCTTAAATTTAATTCTGTTAATAACTCATGGATATGTGGAGGATAATCAAAGTTAGAAATTAGAGCAATTTTTTTATTTTTCTTAAAGGACTCTAACACGGGTACAGTTTCAGGATCAAGATACACGTATTCGTGCCACGAGTTCAAGCAAGAAGTTGCAACAAAATTTATCTCATTATCTCTTAGATTTAATTCCAAATCTTGACATAGCGCTTGAATTCTTTTTTCAAAAACGGTTAAACCACTTTTTTGGGACTTAGGTGCTTCTTTGCTAAAAAATCCATGACAAATTTTCGAAAAATCTTTGATAGAGATTTCCAAACCAAACTTACTTAAACTTGCATAAAATGTGGATAACCAATCCGACCAAGCTTGCTCCATGTCGCCATAAACTATAAGAGTTCCGTAAAGATCAAAAAAAATACCTTTCACTTTCATTTATTCTAACTTTAAAAAATGTTAAGTGGTAATGAAGATACAATTTTATAGTAGGATATATATTTATTTCATATTAAATCTTCTTAAATTGAGGAATATATAAATTGCCGACAGAAATTGGAGAGGAAGCAGAGTTAAGAAAAAAAGTATGGAAAATTATTAATATTACACAAGCAAATCAGTTATTTGTCCATTCTAAATACTTAACCATTAAATTTCTTGACGAACAAAACAAGATAAAGACAAATTATCTACCTGAAATCTTATCGTTATGTATATTAAATGCCATAGTTCCCAATTCGGCTATGTTATTAGTGGGAGGTCATGGAGGAGGGAAGACTAGTATTTGTAAATATTTGGGTCGAATGTTTACTGCTAATTCCCTTAATGATATAGAATCATCAATTATAAGGGGTCATCCTCAACTTACGGAGGAGAAATTAGTAGGCACCTTAAAACTGGGTAAATTAATGCATGAAGGAGAGGAAGTTGTGGTATGGAGACAGTTTATAACTAATTTTTGGAAAATTATTGATGAAGTTAATAGACTAACTCCTTATGCTCAAGATATTTTATTATCCCTCTTAGCAGAAGGGACCGTGAAATACTATGACTCAATTACGACTATAAATAAATATTGTTTATATGCTACCATTAATCCTCAGGATGTTGGTACGTTTGATTTGAGCGCACCTTTCCTTGATCGATTTGGCATCTCTGTTCCTATTTCCATGCCAGCTAGCCAAGATCTGCAATTAATATTAGCTGGTAAAGACGAGAAATATGCAGGTGTGGACGAGATTATTGAAGTACCAAAAATTCTAACTATTGACGAGCTCATGGAGATTTGGTATTATGTAAATAGAATATCTTACGATGAAAATGTAAATAATTACATCCATGCAATAATTAGAGAATTTACTTTATGTGCTAGAATTGACAAAGGCAATATAGGAGATTTGAGACCAAGTACAGGGTTGTGCTCTGGATGTCATTTCAATACCGCTCAAAATATATGTAATAAAATAGACTCGATTCTTAGCGTTCGAGTAGCAAAAGATCTTTTACGCTATTCAAAAGCGTTAGCTTGGTTATTAGGACTGAAAACTATTGATATAAATATCGTAAACGCAATAGCCCCTTATGTAATATCGCATAGAGTGGCGTTTGTTAAACGAGAAATTGAAAAACCCCCTTATTGGGGAAATAAATACGAATTCTGTGAGAATGTCTTAAAAACTATTCAGAAAAGGTTTAAAACCCGTGAAATTTGCTATCAAATTATAGAGCGATTTCGAAACGGAAATTCAGAACCAAGGGATTTAACTGAGATAAAAAAATACGAAAAAAACGATTTAATTGTGAAATACGACCTATTATCTTTTATAAACGCAGTTAAAGGTAAAGAGTATTCTGAATTAGCCCAAAAAATTGAGGAAAACAGTAAAATAGGAAATATTGAAGAATTATCAATTATTAGAAATACTCTCATGGAAGATATAGACTTTCCAAATCGAGCAGATTTAATAAATTGGTGTAACCTTGAGTTATACAAACAAACAGTTACTGATTTCGTCTTTAAATATCGAGACAACAAGGAAATATGGGCAGACATTGCGTCTGAATTTTCTAATTTGGATGGACCAATTAAGGAAGCTTTTAGCAAAAGACAAACGAGACAGATAAGATCCGAAGACTTGCTATTGGAAATTAACGTGACTGGTACTGATGACGATTCTATAGTGAATATGCAAATATCGGGAGGTTCAGAAGCCATAAGATTAATAAAAATTCTGGAAAATAAGGATTATATCCAAAAAGAAGATTAATCAAAATTTTAATAAAAAATGGAAGAAATTATAAGAAATTTCTATATAAAATTCTAATATTACTTTATATAGGAAAGAGAAATTAAGAATTTTAAGAACTATTTAATAATTACTAATTTATCTTTCCTTCATGCACTTCTTTTATAAAAACTAATAATACTTCAAAATTTTTATCCAGAAATATATACTGTTCAATTTCCAATTCTCCTCCTGGTTTAAAACCATAAGAAGGATGTTTTGATCCATATTTAAAAAACATATACATTTTAACAAAAGTAATTTCTGTAAGTCCAACATTAATGTCATTAGAACCCTGAGGAAGTAAATTGTAATTGATATACCATTCATAATGACGAAAAGTAGAACCAATTATTTTACCATTATCATCGATGATTTTAATATAGCTATATCCATATGATAAATTGATATTATTATCTAATTCCGCACTTACATAGTAAATAAGATGACGATACCTGCCAATATCCCAATTAAATTGATATTTTTCTTGAATATCATTTTTATATTTTTCAATTATATCTTCATCAATAAAGTTTGTTAAATATGATGGATAGTCAAATGATTCTACTTTTTCGATTATCTTATCTTCATATGGACTGTTAATATCATATTCAATATTATAATAGAAGTTTTCTCGTTTATACAAGTCATGATATATAAAAGGAAATATTAGGGCTCCTATTAGAAGAATAAAAATCAATATTGTTTTTATTTTCAATTTATCATCTAGTTTTATCCATTTTAGCAGTCTTTTTTTAAATTTTAATTTAGTATTTAGAATATTATTTTTTTTATAGATTTCTGTGAATCTAACTATACCAATAATGTAATATATAATTGAAAAAATTAATATGAAGAAGGTAAGAGGCAAGGTAACCCATTCTAAATAATAGAATGAGAAAGGGACCATATAATAGTTATTTGTTTGATTTCTAATGTTAATGTAAAAAATATAGAAATATATAATATAGTAAATTATCATATAAATTACAGGAATTAATAAAATAGTAATAATTGAGATTAGATATGCTTTTTTGTAACAATGCTTACAATGATATCCATTTGCACTAAATTTTTTCACAGGTTTAATTTCTCTATTATTTTTTTCATTAGATAATTTTTGTCCGCATACATTACAAAATATGATATTCTTATTGCTATTCTTGATTCTATTTATTTTAATCAGAGATTTCCTTATATAAATATAAGATATGATAAGCCATATCATTAAATTGGTAAAAAAAAAGATTAGAACAAATGTCATCATCCAAAAGAATTCAATAAGAATTTTACACTCATAATTATGTTCTATCGAGATTTGTAAATAAGAATCCATAAGTAAATGATATATATCAGTTAAAATTATTAATAGAAAACTACTTATAATTAATCCTATAAACGCTACTATAACTAATTTTATCGTCTGCTTCTCTTTTCTTACTAGATCCTCAACTATTTCTGTTTTTTGGTTAAACATTTTAACTTTTGAGATTTTCTAAAATTTTTAAATCTTTCATTTTATTTAAAGATTCGATATAAGAGAAAAAAAGCAAATATAAATTCAATTCTATAATTAGGAATTGAGTTTCCATCAAATATATTGAAATTTTGATATTTAAAGCAAATATTGTAGCACAAATAAAGATAAATTTCAAAAGGAAGAATGATAAAAATATACTTTTTAAATTAATGGATTTTAAAGAATAAGTCTTTTAGCAAATTAACTTCTTTTTTATAACCAATTATTGGACTCTACAAATCTTATATTTTAAAGAATAATGTTAAAATTATAGTCTTTTCAGTCTCTGGGATTTACTAGATCCCTATAAAAAGCATTTTATTATATAAAAAAATTATAAATTAGTTTAAAATTTGATTAAAATGGCAGTTTATACCGATCTAAGAAATAAATCTATTCAATCACACCAAAAAACCGAGAAAAATTATAATTTTATTTCAGAAAAGGTATTACAGTTAATTTCCTATTTTAATTCATTTGATTATCCATTAAAGTTTGAAGAAATTGGCTCTATATTAAACTTTAATAAAAACAGAATAGAGATTGCTCTAAACGATTTGAGCTATCAACAAATCATTACTCATAAGTATAACTATTATTTTATTCCTGGTAAAGAATGGACGATTGGAGAAAGATATAATTCAATGGTTTTTTTTCGTCAAAATATACGTAAAATCGTAAGATCTGGATGGATTTTATCTCATTTTCCATTTGTAAGAGGTTTAATTTTAACAGGCTCTGCTTCTAAGGAAATTTTGGAAAAAAATGATGATTTTGATTTTTTAGTAATAGCTGAACCAAATCACATTTGGTTATGTCGATTTATTATTGAAAAGTTCCGTAAACTTATTTCTAAAAATTTTAAGTTTAAAAATTATCGATTTTTTGACTGTAATTATATTATTAGTCAAAAAAATCTCACTATAGAAGATCAGAATGAGTTCACTGCTATTGAAATCTTTTTTGCTAAGCCTATTTTTAATTATAGTAATTATAAAATATTTATTGAACAAAACAAATGGATACAGAAATACTTTAGATTACCAAAAAGAGATAAATCAATTCCTTTGGTTAAACATAG
>JBHLLE010000095.1:0-9013 GCA_048885945.1 Candidatus Hermodarchaeota archaeon
TAAAGACTGGTATTAACCAAATTAAAATTGAAAATAATAAGATCCACTCGAATAAAGGTGTGAAATAAATTAATATCAAATATCCTACAATAAAAGGACCAAAAATCGCATAGACACCTATTATTTTTGGAATCTCGGTTTTATAGAATGTGATTAATAATCCATAAAATAAGCTTGAGAAAACGAGACCACCAAATACAACATATGAAAAGAACATATGTAAACCTAATGCTGTAGTACGATCTTCTGAAAACAATCCAACCATGAAGAAACCGAAAAACCCTGTAAACATACTAAAAGATCCCAAACTACTTAATCGATATCTCATTCGGGGAAATTCGCCTAGTTCAATTGGATTAGGAGCTAATCTTTGTTCCATATAATAGATAGCTGGAATAATGAGAATTGAAGTAATCATTGCTCCATAATCTAAGAAATATGGAAGGGGAGTATGATTAAAAGATCCCATATCACTTATCCAATTATCAAATATATTATAACCATCTGGGTCAAATTGTGCGACAATAACTCCAATTATTATCGAAGCAAAAAATATAGAAAATGCTGAAATAATCGATTTCTTAACTATTTGAGGTTTAATTAAAAAATTATCGTAAACTCGGCTTTTAAATTCGAGAAGTTTTCTATACAATCCCATAATAAATCCTTTAATGTTTAGTAATGATTTTAATTATGGATATTATTCAAATGTTATAATTTTTCTTTTTTCATATTTGAGAAAATATTAATATAAAGACATTTTTCAGGAGACATCTCAGTAGTTAATTTAGGACTGTCAGTAAATTCGACTTTCGCACCCCTAATAACGACCACAGGGGTTTGCTGATCTCCCTCATTTAGTAAGAATTGAGCGGCGCTTACAAGATCATCTGCAATTGCTCTCATCGTTATTTGCAAAGGTCTATTGAATAAATCTGGATGACCTCTTAAATCTTCAATCGGTTCGAATCCTGCGGTTCCAATAGCTATACCTATTGTTCCCTTTCTAAGTGGTTGCACTCTAGAATCAGCAAAAATGACTCCTAGATTATTTATCCCAAACGATTCTTTTAATTTTTTCCAATAATTCCACACTTCTTTTTTTAGATTTTGAGGTAGAAGAACTACATTATTTTCTCCGGCATTTGATTGATCAATTCCCGCATTAGCAATTAAAAAATCATTAACCTTTGCTAATATTACATGTCCTCCAGGTAATCCCCCTAAAATTGAATCTGCTTCCCTTAAAATTAATTCTACATAACGCTCGTCCATATCATAATCTTTTGCCATTTTTTTTGCTTTTTTAGATATTTGTTTAACATCTATTGATAAATTAACAATTCTTCCCTGTGAAACCGCTACTACTTTTTCTGAGATAACAATGATATCTCCTTCTTTTAATATTTCTCCAGTTTCTTTAATACAATTAATAATGATATCTAACAGAGGATCCTTCTTTTTGATTAAAGGAAGCTTTATTGAAAAAAGATGCATAGTAAATAAAAAGAATTAAACTTATTATAAATCTATTTATATCTGTATTAATTTAGAGAATCTTTTTGAGGTTTTTTATTTTTTACATAACTGGATGAATACTATGAAAAATAAGTCTTATCTTAATAAATAGTCTCAAAATACTTTAGGGATTAAGTATTTCTTGGACTCTCTATTATTATCAAACAAATCAACCTATAAAAAAATTAATTAATAAAAACTAAAAAGTCATATTAAAACACCTAAATGCGTAAAATACTTATTCATTGTCCAATAAATTGCGAGATATATTGTCTACACGAAATCGAAAGCAAAATAGATCTTAGATTAAGGAAGGAATATTCAATTAAGATTTTTGAACAAGGAATCCTTGAATTAAAGATAATTGCAAAATCAAAAGAGAAGTTTATACATTGGATAGAGATTTTAACCAATTGTATTACAATCGAAATATTGCGTTTGGAATTAGAAAATAGGGAAATACCTTATAAACTTCAAAACCCGAGAAATCAAAAACATAATCGAATTCTTTTTCTTGAAAAATGTTTCCAAAACGCACTTGTTAATCTTATACAAATTATTTCTACTAATTCTTTAGAAATCGTTTCTAATACTCAATATTGGAAAGAGTTCTCACAAAGAGATATCCAAGCTATCTTTAAAAAAGTAGCAAAAAATCAAGTACCCCATATACAAATATTATTAAAGAAGGCAAACTCAGAGTTGCATATTAAAATAACACGGCAATTTGTAAAAATAACATTAGATATACCTACTCAAAAATGGTTTATTCCTAAAAAAATACATCCTACTCCATCATTTCCAAGTATAGCATATGTAATGTTCCAAATAGCATTCCAATATATTCAAAGATATTTAAAATCTTCAGTTGAGTCTGATTCCCTCCAAATTGTTGATGCAATGTGCGGTGCTGGAACACTTTCTTTAGTAGCAGCAAAAGTTTTAAACAATATCCGCATGTATTCTCATAATATTGATGGATTTGATAATAATCAACAATGGGTAATATCAGCTCAGGAAAATGCCAGAAATCTTAATTTACCTAACATTAATTTTCACCAATGGGACTTATTGACCAACGATTTTAAGTTATTTCCATTTTCCCATATAGATATAATACTCTCACATCCTCCATATGGGTATTTTGTTCAATATGATTATGAAATATTAATTCAATTATATAAACACTTACTCCTGCTTTTTAAAAGATTTGGGACTAAAAAAGGATGTTTAGTTGTAAATACACCTCGTGAAGACATTTTAAAACCTTTAATTGAGAATTTATCCCTGAAATTAGTCAAAACTATGGATATTCCTAGGAAGAAAACTATAGTTAAACTCTGGTTAATAATCAAAGAGTAAAAATTAAATAGATGAATAAAAATACTCTTTTAAATTCATAACCCAAAAATTGAAGTTTATTTAATTGTAAAATATTGTGGTAATTTCTATCAATCCTAGCAATTTCAATATATATTAAAGTATAATATAGAGATGAAATAGCATTTTTCTAAATAGATTCTGTTATTAATTCAAAAAAGAATAACACTTATTTGAAATATTCTTTTCCTAATTCTTATAAATATGACTCAAATTTATTCTAAATTATGTGATTTTTTAGAGATTGGGGATAACCATCCTACAATACTCATGGGAGTACTTAATTTAAGCCCTGAATCTTTTTTCAAGGGATCTGTATACGAAGATTTACAGCATCTTGAAAAAGCAGCTTTTAATATGATTAATAATGGTGCTAGAATGCTTGATCTTGGGGCTAGATCCACGGCACCTTGGTCTAAAAAAATAAGTATTGATGAAGAAATAAATCGAATAATCCCTGCAATGAAATTCTTATGTAAAAAAATACCAAAAAATATTATTTTATCTATAGACACACAATATAAGGAAGTAGCTGAAAAATCGTATAAAATCGCTAGAAATTTTGATATAAATATTATAATAAACGATGTTAGCTGTTTAAAAACTGATCCTTCGTTAGCAGATTTCATTATAGAAAATAAATTGCCCATAATTTTAATGGCATCAAAAAAAATACCTGGAGACATCTTGGTAATGGATGATATTATTATGGAATTTCAAAAGACAATTAATAATCTTAAAAAAGGAGGATATAACGATCATAATATAATTTTAGACCCTGGTATAGGTCATTGGATTAAAGAAAAAACTTTTCAATATGATTTGAAAATTATTAATAACATAAATAAGTTAAGAATATTAAATAAACCAATTTTAGTCGCTATATCAAGGAAATCTTTTATTGGATCAGTATTAAAAATTCCTGAGCCTGAAAATAGATATAATGGTACTCTCTCTGCAACTGCAATTGCTGTATATAACGGAGCACATATAATTAGAACTCACGATATAAACAAACAATTGTTAGAAATAAAAAAAATGGCAGAAATATTAAGAAGAAATAAATAAATGTTCCATATTTCTTAAGAGTTTTAATTTTTATATAATATTTAATAAATAAAAAATAAGTGAATTCATTCACTTTTTTTATATCTATCTAATGATTTAATTTAAAGATACTATATCGCTTAATTTATTCTTTAAGTCTTCCGCTAAACTACCTAATCTATTTGCAGTAGTATTAATTTCTTCCATTGAAGCAGTCTGCTCTTCTGTAGACGCACTAATTCCTTCCATTGTGCTAAAAGAATTTTGGATTTTATCTATTATACTATTTATTTTATCTCCAGTATTACTTACTGCATTTTTAGATTCTTCCGCTAATTTTCGAACTTCATCAGCTACCACAGCAAATCCTCTGCCATGTTCTCCCGCTCTTCCTGCTTCAATACTTGCATTTAAAGCCAATAAGTTGGTTTGTTCTGCGATATTTTTAATCAATATCATCACCTTTTGTAAATCATTAGTAGATTTCATAACAGTCTGAGAATTTTGAGAAAGATCTGAAACAGTTGCTGCTATCTCTTCTGAGGAAGCATTCACTTCACTTGCACTCGCTGCCAATTCAGTAGCTATATTTGCCACATTTATAGATGCGTTAGAACTATCATTTATCATATTTGAAATTATGTCTTCTTGTTTCTTTAGAATAGTTAAGATATAATATATAGTAAACACAACATATCCAAAAATAGAAATAATAAATATAGCTCTATAAAGAGATTCATTAAAAATTCTAAAGGCAAAAGCAGTACAACCCACACTAATTGTTGTAGATAATAAAGTATGCAGTAGTACTTTAAATCCGAGTGTTCCTTTTTTTAAATCAAATTTTTTTATAAAAAAAATCAAGCAAATAGCTATCACTGCTAGGACAATGTATATAATTGAATCGCTAGACCATGTACTTTGAGTTTCTTGTAAAACTAAAATCACCAATTATTTGTTAATTTTTTGAAAATTTCATAAATAATAAAGTGAAGATTATTAAAAATTACAATTTAAGATAACATTCGTACGGTTGGAAAGAAAAACAATAATAAAAAATACTTATCATAAATTTTTTTAATCATTTTACAAAATTTCAATTGAATAGTTAATGTTTTAATTGAAGTAATGATAGAGTAAGGTCTAATATTTAAATATTCGTCCTATTATGACCAATTCTCATAAATTGGACATTAATTCTACATATATATTAAATTTGGTTAAATTTTTGAGAAAAATCAGCTAATCCTCTAATAATTTTATCTAAATTTAACCTTCATTTTATGACCAATAATTATGTTTTTGTCGATATTATAAATAACTTTTAAAAAAAATTAGAATTTATCAGAGATTTAAATATTTTGGAATGAAAAATTCACATGTTATGCTTTCTGGGCAATTAAAAATTGTACATAGATTAATAAATGCGTAAAACTTATATATTATATAGTAATCGTAAAAATTCATTAAAATTTGAAAAATTTTACTTTTGCGTAAAGAATATATTACTGGTTATATATGACTGAGAACCCCTCTAGTTATGATGCCGATAAAATACAAGTTTTAAAAGGTCTAGACGGTGTTCGTCGTAGACCCGCCATGTATATCGGCGATACTGGAAAAAAAGGTTTGCATCATCTTATTTTTGAAGTATTAGATAATTGCGTTGACGAAGCTATAGCTGGTTTTGCTAACGAAATTGATGTAATTTTTAACGAAGATAATTCCGTACAAATTTCTGATAATGGACGTGGAATTCCCATAGATCCACACCACGAGTTTAATAAACCAGCGGTTGAAGTAATAATGGAGCATTTACACAGTGGAGGTAAATTCGATCATAAAAGTTATAAAATATCTGGTGGTCTACATGGAGTTGGTCTTTCAGTAGTCAACGCGTTAACCGATTGGATGTTAGTAGAGATAAATCGGGATGGAGTACAATATAAACAAAAATTTTCTAAAGGTAAAAAGGTATCTGAACCTGAAATAACAAAAAAAAATAATGAAAACACAGGTACTACCATTACATTTTATCCTGATCGAGAGATTTTCGATTTCAATGAAGAAGAGGGGATTTTTAACTTTTACATAATTTCTTCAAGAATGCGAGAACTCGCATTTCTGACACCTCAAGCCAAATTTAGTATTTACGATGAGAAAACAGAGGAAGCAGAAGAATTTCATTATAAAGAAGGATTAAAAGAGTTTATTTCATTTCTTAATAGAGATAAAAAACCGTTGCACGACGATGTGATTGTTCTAAGTGAAGAATACGCGGCTGAAGATGATACTAAATATTATGTAGATATTGCAATGCAATATAACCAAGGTTATCAAATTAATCTTTTATCGTATGCTAATACAATAAACACAATTGAAGGGGGAACTCATCTTACTGGATTTAAATCTGCTCTTACTAGAACATTTAATTCATATATTGAAAAAGATATGGATAAAAAGTATAAAGATCATGTTCTTAGTGGGAGCGATACTCGGGAAGGATTATCCGCTGTAATTTCTGTAAAATTACCCGATCCACAATTTGAGAGTCAAACAAAAATAAAATTGGGCAATCCAGAAATACGCCAAATTGTTAGTCAAATAATCACAGATAAACTATATCAATTTCTTGAAGAAAATCCCCAAACTGCGAAAAAAATTATAATGAAATCAATAACTGCAAAAACTGCTAGAGAAGCTGCCCAAAAGGCAAGATCATTGATTCGTAGAAAATCAGAATTAGACAGTGCTAGAATGCCTGGTAAACTTGCAGATTGTTCGTCGAATAATCCAGAAGAAAGTGAATTATTCATAGTTGAAGGGGATTCTGCAGGTGGTTCTGCAAAACAGGGGAGAGACAGAGAATATCAAGCAATTTTACCCCTTAGAGGAAAAATCCTAAATGTAGAAAAGGCCAGAATAGATAAAATACTTCAAAATAACGAAATTTTAGCACTTATTAAAGCAATAGGAATTGGAATTCAAGGTGCTAACGATATCAATGGTAGCAATGGTAATGGCACTACTAATGGAAATGATAACGAGATAGATGAAGATTTTAATCTAAAAAAGCTGAGATATCATAAAGTCATAATTTTCTGTGATGCTGATGCAGATGGACATCACATCAAGACTCTATTACTAACCTTTTTCTTTAGATATATGCGTCCTTTAATTGATGAGGAACATCTTTTTGTAGCAGTTCCGCCTCTTTACAAATTAGAATATAAAAAAACTAAGATATACGTATATACTGATAAAGAAAGAGATCAACAAATGAATGAAATTAAAAAAACACACAAATTAAAAAATACTGACTCAATTAAAATACAGAGATACAAAGGTTTAGGGGAAATGAATCCGGATGAGCTTTACGAGACAACTATGGATAGAGACACGCGGAAACTGAAAATTGTCACCTACGAGGATTATTTGGAAAATGATCTTATTTTTTCTAAATTGATGGGGAAGGAAGTTAAAAGTAGAAAGAAATTCATAATAGAAAATTACAATGAAGTTAATACGCTAGATATTTAATCCCATTTAATTTAAAAATTTAATTTTAGGTTTTTAAAATGACTAGTGAGAATATTGAAGAAATCCTTCTTAAGGATGAAATGAAGAGTAGTTATATTGATTATGCGATGTCAGTTGTAGTAGGAAGGGCTATTCCTGATGTTCGCGATGGTTTAAAACCTGTACACCGTAGAATTATCTATGCAATGGCAACTAATAATTGGAATTATAATAGTTCGCATGTTAAATGCGCTAAAATAGTTGGTGAAGTGTTAGGGAATTATCATCCTCACGGTGATTCTTCAGTATATAATGCTCTTGTAAGAATGGCACAAGACTTTTCTTTAAGATATCCAGTAATCGATCCTCAAGGTAATTTCGGTTCTATTGATGGAGATCCTCCCGCAGCATATCGATATACAGAGGCTCGGTTAGCTCGAATAGCAAATGAAATTATTGAAGATATTGATAAAGAAACCGTAGAATTTCAACCAAATTTTGATAATACTAGTTCAGAACCTATGTATATGCCATCAAAACTTCCAAATATGTTGTTAAATGGTACTAAAGGTATTGCCGTAGGAATGGCAACATCAATGCCACCTCACAATCTTATGGAAGTATGTACTGGTATAATTACCACAATAGATAATCCAGATATATCTGTAGAAGAACTCATGGAAATTATTAAAGGTCCCGATTTTCCTACTGGAGGGACAATTACTAATACAAGTGGCATTTATAATGCTTATTCTACAGGACAAGGAACTATTACATTAAGAGGCAAAATCGAAGTAGAAACTAAAGATAAAAAAAACCGATTAATAATAACTGAAATTCCTTACTTAGTAAATAAATCGCAATTAATTGAGTCTTTTGCAAAACTTATCAAAGATGGAGTGTTAAAGGATGTAAGGGATTTAAGAGACGAATCTGATCGAAAAGGAATGCGAGTAGTTCTTGAACTTAAAAAAAATGCCCAACCTGTTATTATTAAAAATGTACTATTTAAGCGCACAAAATTGCGGACTAATTTCTCCGTAACTAATTTAGTATTAGTAAACAATGGCATACAACCCAAAATTCTCACTCTTAAAGAATTGATTGAAGAATACATTAATCATCGGGAAGATGTTATATTTAAGAGAACTCAATTTTTACTTAAAAAAGCTCAAGATCGTCTTCATATCGTAGAAGGCTTGTTAATTGCTTTAGATAATATTGACGACATAATTAAAATTATTAAGAGTTCTAAAGATACTCAAGAAGCTAAAACAAAATTAATTGACGCTTATAAGTTTTCTGAAGTTCAAGTAAAAGCAATATTAAACATGCCATTGTCCAGATTAACAAATCTAGAAAGACAAAAATTAGTTGATGAAAAAGCAGAATTAATAAAAAAAATAAAAGAATATGAGAAAATTATAAAAAATAAACAAGTCCGCCTAAATATTATTAAAGACGAGTTGACGGAATTAAGCAAGAAGTATGGAGACGAAAGAAAAACGGAGATTTTACAAGATTTAGAAGATACTAGGGATATTAAGAA
>JBHLLE010000096.1:0-8995 GCA_048885945.1 Candidatus Hermodarchaeota archaeon
CTTACTGTTATGGGTAATTTGTATAAGTCTGCCTTTGTCTTTATATCTCTAGGTGTAATCCCTCCTTCTTCAAATTTTGTTCTATAACCTGGAATATTGTTATAAGCATATTTTATGATAGTTTGTAGTCGTTTATTTTGAAATTTTTCTAGTCTTTCTAAAGACCACCATTGTGATTGATTGAGATCGGGAAGTTCTAAACTGGTATAATAGTCAATAAATCGGTCAATTGTTGTTCCGATTTTATGTTTCATAATTTGTAATAAAATAAACTTTAATTTGGATTTCCAAGAAATAGCATTATAATTACTTAATGATGAACGCCAAAAAGTCTTCCAAGTCCAAAATCCCAAGTTACCTGCGTTATAACAGATCCAAAACCATCGATTTGCCAATTTTTCGGAGAATAATGGTTCAAAATATTGTTTCTCGACAGAATTGGCGTTTTTTAGACATTGGAGCCATTGTTCGGATTTTCTGATAAAATCCCGATTTTTTAAAAAGCTCCATGTGCCAATTGCCCGATGAAGTTTATACTCATCCTTTTTGAGATTTATATTCAAAGAAACGAGAATGTCCCTATAAATTTCTTCTAAAAGTTCCGGATACTTATCCTTTTTTGAATGAAAATGACTCGATGAAGTAACCCGGTACTTGAGCAAGACCTCTGGAAGATTTGCTAGCGGAAAATAATTACTACATCGAGACCAAAGCTCAAAATCTTGAGCAATTAGAAAATCAGGGTTATAGTAAAGATTATATTCTCTGAATTTTGATTTACGAATCATAACAGACGAATGGACCAATGCTGTGTCAAAAAGTAAGGAAATTTTGATTTCCTCATAATTAGTTGGAGGTTTCCAAGTTTTTCCACATTTTTCGCCAATAATTTCAATCCATGTACCGCAAACACCTGTTTCAGGACGACTATCCATAAATTCCACTTGTTTCTTTAACCTTTCAGGATGACTAATATCATCGCAGTCCATTCTTGCAATATATTGGCCTTGTGCTAGATCCAATCCTCTGTTTAAGGTTGAACTCAAACCCAAATTCTTTTGATTGTGGATTAAACGAATTCGGGGATCGTTGTATTTCTCTATTATTTGGACGCTCTGATCAGTGGAGCCATCATTAATAATCAGAAATTCAAAATCCGTAAAAGTTTGGTGCAAAATACTTTCAATTGCTTCGGAGAGAAACTTTTCGCCATTATAAACGGGCATTAAGACAGTAACCTGAGGATTGCTGTAATTCAACCTTTACACCTTTATTGAGTATTTGAAAATTCTAAAAATAACAGTAAATCTCTGGACTTATTTCCATTTTGCAATAAAACAAATAGTTCATTCTCAAATCTAAGATTTTTACTTATGACTCTCTTGTTTAATTTTCTTTTACTATAATATCTTGAGAGATGAATTTCTTTCCAACTCCACATCCCAAGTTAGTTTTCTTTAGACCATTTCTGAATATGTTTATTTCTCATATTATCGTCATAAAAATGGCGTGCATATTTTGATGAATAAATCTTGTTACAGACAGATCTTGGAATCGTAATTTCCTCCCGTATATGTTTGTAAGCTGCAGCATGGACTGCCTCTTCTCTGATCCCAGCTTTACACATCTCAATAGGTTTATCTAGGTTCAGAAATTGGGTTAAAGCCTCATTAAAATTACGATTCAAATCTTCTAATCTGATAATTACTATTTCAACGTTCTTATCACGTATAATTGTAAAACCCTTTTGGTGATTAAAGGGATAAGTGTAAACATCTATGTCAAAAAAAGCGTTTATCTCCGTATCAAACCACCTAGCGGTATAATCTGTTGATTCATCGAAATCGGAGAACATTTCCAGCAAAAATTCGATTGCTTCATTTATTTTGACGTTCCCACTTTCGTTGACTAAATTGGGATAAAAGTGTTCAATGCTTTCGAAGAGATTTGAGATATCTCTACCTATTGGATCCCTTACAAGAGTTATGATCTTCCACTTCACACCTTTAGTCTTATCCATTTTCTTACGCAGTAGTTTGGAAAGTCTAATGTGGTTGGGGATTACAGGTCGTTCTAGACCTAGATGGTATTCTTCAGCGCTTTTAATCCCCTCATCAGATAAAAAATGAAGATGATAAACAGGATTACGCAAACGCGCGTTCTTAAGTGATTTATAAACTGTTGTTGAGCCAACTTTTCCTACTTGATAAATAATAATTGGAGGGGTGACATTAAAGTTTTGAAGGTGAATTCTAAACCAGTTAGCGATGGAAAGTGGAACTTGTTGTTTTAGAAAAGCTATAAGCATCCTTGAAGCCTCCTCCAACAAAACAGCTTAAATTATACGTATCTTAGAGTAAATTCAATAAAGATGATCTTTTTTTATCTCTCTTTTAATGGGTATAAACTTTAATGCGATGTTAAAATCTGTTTTTAGGGACAGTATTCATATACGAGATTTCTCTTAAAAGTATTTTTCAAGCAACACTCCTAGAATTTTTTTTCAAGCGTCTTAAGGTGATAATATAATAAAATAATAGCTTAATTGTACTGGAATATAGACTTCTATAAAATTTCTGGGTAATTTTTAGAAGTCTGGATAGTCTCTTTTGATTATATCTTAATTCATTTCATTTATTTAATTATAGGACTTATTGGACTGCTGCGAAGGTTTATTTTCCTTTTGAAGGAGAAAAAAGCATTAAGGTAAAAGAAGGTTTTTCCTCATTTTCTCTCGACTTTTCAAAGCGGAAAAATTTCCTGTTTAGCTCAGTATTTCCCTATAACCTTGTCAAACTCAAGAACAGATATATAATCATTCTCGAAAATAATAGATAGGTTTCCATATAGAGGTAAATTGTCTATTAGAGTTTGATACTCTCTATAATATTCCTTTTTATCGATGATATAAAACCAGGTTGATGTAGAGTAATTATAATAAGCGTTATAAAATGTGCTTTGCGTCGCAACTGTCTTTATGTGCGCATCAAAGTAGGTGTGAATATCTACTAGATAATGAATACGTAATTCATAAGCATCTACATCAAAATCAAAATAACGAAAGACGTGCTTGTGAGTTAGTCCAAATATAAGAGCACTATCAGGGATATTTGAAGCAGCCCACTTTAATCCCTCAACCTCCTCTTCAGTAATATAGAGAGAAGTGTTTGGGAGAGCTAGAGAGACACCGGGAATGGAAAGAGCTAATAGTAAAAGAAAGAAAGCTATTAGCTTATTTCTGTTTATCTGATTGTGTATCAAGAAAATTAAACCAATGGAGCTAAATACGAGGATATAAATTGAAATTCTAAAAATATAAATTATATGGGAGAAACCAAGAACCTTAAAGGCAAAGCTTACTATAAAGAGAGCATAAGATGATAATAGGAGAAAAATAATATGTTTATGATGTTCTTTATGAGATTTAATAAGTAATTTACTGATAAGACAAATAAATATTTCTAAACAAATAATAGATGCACAAAATAAAAACGGAATTTTAAATATAAAGGGTTCTAACGTGAATCTTTGCCCTTCAAGTGAGCCTCCAAAAGCAAGTAAATCAAGTTGCTTAAAAAAAGATGGGAAAAACAATATGAGGATGATTAATGTTATTAAAATTACAGAATAAAATATAAATCTCTTTCTATTCATAAACCACTCTATAAAAGGGATTATATGTTTATTCCACCCAAATACAAATATTAAACCCAATGAAACTAATGGCACAAGAAGACCAAGCTCATTCATAAATGTTAAGAGGAGATTAGAATAATAGGAAGGAAAAGGAATTAACAATCGTACTATTGGGAGTATAAAACCAAATAAATAGCCAAATAAGGAAAATAAATGGTTTTTTTGCCGATCCTCGAGAAATTCTACACTTTCATGTAATAATAAGAAATAAAATGCTCCAGAAGTTATTATCCCCGTCACTAAATGAATTGTAGCAGATAAAAACGAGAATAAAGGTACTAAAATTATTAAATATTTTTTTAGTGCTTCTGTTTGAATAAAATAATATAAAGATAATACAAATATTAGTAGAAATAAGTTAGAGAGTGCAGTAGACCAAAATTGGAAGTGAGCAATGGTTACTGGAAAGCTAATTCCAAAAATAAAGACAAGTACAAAAGGAATGATCTTATTAGTTTGCTCTCTATTTCCTAGATATAAGTAAATAATTTTGTAGAGGAGGATGTAAAATAATATATTAGTAAACACTACTGAATATCTGATCCAAAAGAGAGTATCAGTTTTTGTTAAGGTACTTAATAAAATATAAAATGCATAAAATCCCTCTGTCTGGCTTATATGGAGTTTTGTATAGTCTATTTGACCCAAACTCCGGAAATAATTGATTCTAACGCCATAAATAAAAGGGTCATAATTATTGGCACCATAAGGAAAAATTATAGCTATGGTAAAAGAAAATAGAGTAACTATGGTTAGATATACGAAAAATCCATATTGTAGTATAAATTCATATAATTTTTTAAAAAATGGTTCCATTGTTTCTCACATATAAAAAAATTTATGATTAACTTAGCTCTAAGCATAATATGTAAATTTCCAGATTTTTCATACTAATTATTTAAAGGATAATCTAGGCGTAATTTGAGGCAGTTATCCATAATTTTTATTTAAATTTTACCTAGATATTTTAATAAGGTAGATGCTCTAAATTAAATCACATTTCTAAGTGCGAACCAAGTTTTTCCCCTTAGGTTTCAATTATCTTATAACTCTAGCAATATTTTTGATATATTCCCTTTTCCATTTATAAGCAATTGAATAACTTTTGATAAACATAAATGGGAATAAAAAAAGTTTAATTATTCGACTGAGTGACTTTGGAGGAATCCAAAATCCCGCATTTTTGATTTCATTATAGTAATCTGTTCTTTCTAATGAGGCGTTATTCCTGTGAAAGCGAAAAGCTGCTAATACTGTGGGTAGGACGTTTAGCCTGGAGAATTTTGCTAACTCTGTCCATAAAAAAAAGTCTCCAGCCAATCGTTGTTTTTTGATGAAATCTAGTTTTTCTCTATCGATTTTTTTGTATAGTTTATTTCTGAAAAAGGTACCTTCTTGTTGTAACCAACCTAATGCTCTACCATGAAATAAGCCTGCTCGTATTAATCTTTGAGGGTACCATAGGTTTGAATGTGTAAATACCGTAAATAATAAATCTTTTTCATCTATTCCTGAGGGGATACCAGTTACCCATTTGGCGTCTGTTTTTTTCATAAAATCAACAACTAATTCGAAAGTCCAGGGCATTAACTTATCATCAGCATTAATCCAACAACAAATAGGAGTATTTATGTGGTCTAGTGCTTTAATAAGAGCATCATACATCCCTTCATCCGGTTCAGAAATTAATGTGATTCGTACATCAGTTTCAGAATATTTCTTTACAATATCAACAGTTCTGTCTGTGGATTTTCCATCCATTATGATATATTTCCAATGAGCAAATGATTGTGACAAAACTGATTGAATTGATTTTTCTATGAATTTTTCTCCATTATATACTGGTGTAATAACCCCTATTACTGGTTTCTTGTTGGTTTTCAAATTATTCGCCAGTTTTAGTTGTTAATTTTTTAGAAGACTAATCAATTTTAAAAATCTTGGTTAAAGATTTACTTCACCAATCTTTATCCGAATAAAATGTTTCAGCTATATCTCCAACTTTTTCTTTAATGATGTTTATTTCAGCTTTAGTTAATCGCGTCTTCCAATTCCAAATATTAGCCCGGCTATGTCTCTTAATACTATCACTTTTCTTTTTAATGTCTTTTGGATTTTTAGGGCTACTATACTCCATAATAACCTTTTTTACTTTTGATGTGAATTCTAAGTTCAACCTATTGAATAGTAATTCAAAATAGTGTAATGGTGCTCTTGATATATCTTCATGCTTTAGAAATATCCAGTTCTTGTATTTCTTTTTATATTGTGAAACAATGTAGTAGACAAGTCGCCATAATAAAATAGCTTGATCAATTATGTCTTGCTCGTCTTTTGCAAATTTCAGTATTTCGTCTTCAAAAGGGTGTAGAATGTCTTCAATTAGTAACTTCTGATCCAAAAAATCTGAAAATGGATGAGTCCATTTCATTCTCTTTAGACTGCTTGCAAAAGCTGCAGGATGTCTTATTAGCACGACAACATCCATATTAAAAGTTTTGTATAACCATTCAGCAGAGAAAAGGGCAATTGGATCTTTCAATAGAGGTCTTAAATTCGAATTTCGAGATTTTGAGAAAGAGTAATAGTCCCTAACCATACGAATAATATGGCTCGGGCTTCTAACTGACTTTATCTCTCTTTTCAAGTTATATTTGAATTCGAGCATTCGTGCTATATCTTGGAGATATAATGATTCATTTTTGTCGTTTATATATGTAAACCAATAATTAAATTTGGCATTACAAACCCCAAATCGATGACTAGGATGAAAAGGTTCCCGAATGTAAGCGACTTCTGGGGACAAAGAAAGCATTTTCCCAACCCACGTTGTTCCTGATCGATGAGAGCCGGTTACAAGAATTGGTTTCCTAATATCCATATTGACACCAATCTAAATTCCTGTTTTTTGATCAAAAATCCGTTTTTTGTCCTAGAATGCCTATTTTTAAAGATAAAGAAACTGACTTAGAACTCACCAAAATAAGAAATATGCTATCCAACATCGAATCACATAGATCAACACAAATCTTAGCATTACAAAATCTATTTTCTTCACTTTTCTAAAACTATAGAATGTATCAAAAAAAATGTTAATATTTTTTAGGTAATTTAAATATAGTATTCAAATTCAGTCCCTAATAACCAGTGCAGAAACGCCTACTCCCACCGTTACAACATCATCTTCTATTCTAGGTCTACTGGTAGGGATGACCCTGCTTGTGATTTCGAAAAAGAAATTACGTCATTCAACAGCTAAACAAAAATAATGAATTTGACTTGATTCAACTTAGCGAAAAAAGCACATATTACTGTCCATATATATACGCGTGGAGAGAACAAGCTCTTACAGAAATTTTGAAGAAAGTTCTCTTTGTTATACAGTAATCAGTAGAAATCAGTTCTTCTTACTAGTTCTAGTTAAATACGCAAAATCTAAAAGGATCTTGAGATAATAAAGTGACTCAATCCTTCAAAAATTTTAAATTACCTATTCTTAAACTGCTGATGAGTTTGATGTCTCTCCAAAGATTATCACATTTGAAATCCGAAAAAGCGCTTCTTATTTTCATTTATTCACTTGCTCTGGTTTGTAGAATGATATTTGCTAGGCACCTTCGGATAGGATTTGATGAAGGCATATTTCTTTCTATTGCAATAGATTACAATATCACTTCTTTAATTGACGGTATTTTTATGAATTTTGCCTATCATGATTTTTCTTCAGCCCCACTTAATCAACCTCCCTTAGTTTCAATTCAATATACCATTTTATATAGTTTTTTTCCCAAAACTTATCTTTTTGGAAGAATCATGGCGGTAATTTTATCCTCTTTCTGTGTTATTCTTATTTACTATTCTATTAAGAATATCTGGGACTATAAAGCAGGATTAGTGGGTGCATTTCTAGTCGCTATTGATATATCGTTTTCTATGGCAGTACTAATGGATATGGATTCGTTAACAAGTTTCATTTTTTGTTTTACTTGTTTTGCAATCTCAAAAGTTTATTCTGATGATTCGCTCAAATGGCATATTTTTTCTGGATTTTGTTTTGGTCTTTGCATGTTGACAAAATGGAATTTAGTTGTACTTCCTCTCCTCTATGTCTTCTTATATTCATATAGAATTTTCCTTAAGCGAAATCAACTAAGCGAAAGAGAAAAACTTACTGCATTAAGGAATATAACTTGTAGTGCTGGAACTGGTCTCGCTATTTTCCTTCCCTGGTTTTTCCTAATGGGAGCAAAAGGATATTTGCCTATTCTGTTTGGACATACAAAGAAGCTTAAGCTTCAGACGGTTTATGAAATCATCTACCTTATGTGGCGAAGATCACCTTTCTTAGTAATATTAGGGACATTCGCTTTTCTCTTTTACTTCTTAAAAAACAAAGATTCAAGAATACCTCTTCTCGGTTTTCCTTTTATTCTGTTATATCTTTCACTTATGCCGCGATATCATGATTTTTCGGTAGCACTGTACCTGTTCGTAATACTCGCAGCGAAACCTACTACTTTGTTAGTGGAAAAGACTCTTGAAAACCTTCTAGAACTCATAAATCAATTTCAAGGGCTAAATACCAGCGTTGACGTTAAACCAACATCGGCACTACTTCTTGCTCTTATTTGCTTATCTGTCGGACTAAATAGTATGTATTACCAAGATGCTTTATGGGAACAAAATAGAACAGTTCAAAATACAGCTGAATATGTTAAAAGTATTGCTAACGAGAATACAATAGTTATTTGTACTCCAGAGTTTGGTGCGTTATTATATCCTAGAAAAACGCATTATATTAATTTCGAATTACTGCGTGAAGGTTATTTTTTAATTTATACACCCTTATATGAATCGTATACTACAAAGATAATAAGGAAGGGTGTAGCAAGCGGTGTTTGCGTAACCATCGAGAATCGAACTGTTTTCTTCGACTTATTAAAGGAGATAGATGATGTATCAGTCTATCGTCTTTATGAGAATTCTACTATCTCAAACAAAAAGACTAGTTATTTTAAACATATTATTTTCCCCTCTTTTTCTTGTTTTCCCATATTCCCTCATCATATAATGGGGGAATCATTCTATAAATCCTACAAAGAATCTCATAATTTAAAAAAGGGATTTTTATATTCAGTAAAAGAGGAGTTAAAAACAGTTTATTATCCTCTCTGAAACAACTTTTTAGGGCTTTTTCCCTCTAGCAAAACAAGAGGGGCTAGGGGACAGCTAAAGACGATGAAACGCCTTTTATTATACTATCTTTGACATCCTCCTCCCGATAAATAGTCCTTCGTCA
>JBHLLE010000097.1:0-8994 GCA_048885945.1 Candidatus Hermodarchaeota archaeon
TAATTTATCTCAAGACTTTTTTAATCTTTAAGTAGAAATACTAAATTATTAAAATAAATCTCTGTGTCATCTAGTTCATTTTTTAAATTTTAAATACGAACCTATCGTATTAAATATTACACACATAAAATTAAATGGGTGATTCAATATTCAGTCAGAAGAAATGAATGATGAAGTCAAACATTACTGGGACGCTAATTATCCTGAAGAAGTTCCTAGACATGTTGATTACGATGTATTTTCTTTGGGAGATATGTTAAGAAAAACTGCAAAAAACTATCCTAATTCTCCTGCGATTTATTTTGAAGGATGGAGTTGTTCCTATAAAGACTTGGATCTCTGGGTCGATCAGTTTGCTACAGCACTTTCAAAATTAGGTGTAAAGAAAGGTGATGTAGTATTAATTGACTTACCAAACCTTCCTCAGTTTGTAATTGTATATTTTGCGATTGTAAGAATAGGGGCAATAGCTAATCCAATTATTCCTTTAAATAAATTTACTGAAATTGTACATCAAGCAAATGATTCCGAAGGCAAGGTATTAATTATTCTAGATGTTTTATACGAAGAACATTTACATGAAAAGGAAATAAGTAAAATGCCTACCCTTAAGAATATAATTTTAACTGGTGTAGCAGAATACTTACCTAAGGCAAAAGCAGTATTGGGAACAGCGTTAGGAAAAGTCCCTAGAATGAAAGAATGGCCATCAGGTAAAATTAATAATATTAATTATCACGCGTTTCAAGACATTTTACAAATGGGAATACCTATCGATTTACCAAAAGTTAGTATTAACCCTAAAGAAGATGTTTCCACTCTTATTTATACTGGAGGTACCACAGGGTTACCTAAAGGGTGTAAAATGTCTCATTACAACTTTGTGGTTAATTGCCAACAAGGAAATATTTGGGTTCAGAGTCAATTACCAGAAGCAGCAGATTTTGGGGAAGGTGGGATGTTTGTAATCTTACCCCTAGCACATGAATTCGCACTATCCATAGCAATGAATATTGGTGTATATATGGGATATAAATTAATACTCTTCGTTAGACCTCCTGAGAAAATATCCAATGTCTTAAAACTCATTAAAAAAGAAGGTGCCACATATGGTCCGGGAGTACCCACATTATGGAACGCTATTGCAAACGATCCAGATTCTGCTAAATACAGAGGAAAACTAACATCACTAGTTGCGTGTTTTAGTGGAGCGGCACCATTACCTCTCGAAATCAAGGAAAAATATGAGGAAGTAACTGGCTCTAGTATAGTAGAAGGTTTTGGTATGTCTGAAACAAGTCCAATCTTAACAGTTACTCCTATTAAAAAATATAAACCTAATACGGTTGGATTTCCTGTATCTGATACGTTAATAAAAATTGTTGATGTGGAAGATGGAACGAAGATTTTACCTCAATGTACTAACGAAAATTGCGATAACTGTGGGGCAAATGAGGCTCAATTTATTGGTGAAATTTGTGGTTGTGGACCTCAAGTATTTCTAGGTTATTTAAATCGACCTGATGCTACAAAATATGCGTTACGAAAGGATTCTAAAGGAAGAACTTGGTATTATACAACGGACATTGGATGTATCGATAAAGACGGATATCTTCATATAAAAGATAGAAAACGTGATATGATAAAATATAAAGGTCATAGTGTTTTTCCAAGGGAAGTGGAAGATTTAATGTATCTCCATCCTGCTGTCAATGAAGTTGGAGTTATTGGAGTTCCAGATCCAGAAGCTGGAGAGACGATCAAAGCCTATGTTTCGTTAAAACCAGAATATCAAGGAAAATTATCTGAAAACGAATTAATGGAATGGTGCAAAGAAAACATATCTGCTTTTAAGTATCCAAGGATTATAGAAATAATTCCCGAAATTCCGAAGACAATTGTAGGTAAGATTTTACGAAGAGAGTTAAGAACAAAAGAATAATCTAGTTCTTTTTTTTTTTATTTACTTTAAATCATTGTTAAAATTTTAAATACGAATACCACAATTTTATTACTTAAAAAAAAATAAAAATTGGTTTATATGATAGAGAAAGAAATCCAAAAAGAAGACAAAGTCGTTAGATACTGGGAAAAATATTGGCCCAAAGAAGCCCCTAAACACATCGATTATAAACTTATAAGTTTGGGAAATATTTTAAGAGAAACTACTCGAGAATATCCTAATTCAAATGCAATATATTTTGAAGGCTGGAGATGCACCTACAAGGAATTGGATACAATGGTAGACCAATTTGCAACAGCACTAAGAAAATTAGGTGTAAAAAAAGGTGATATTGTTGCTATTGATGTACCTAATATACCTCAATTTATCATAGCTTTTTACGCCCTTCAACGCTTAGGAGCTATTGCAAATCCTATAATTCCACTTCATAAATTTGTGGAGATTGTATATCAAGTTAACGATTCAAACAGTAAATTTCTAATTATTTTAGATGTATTGTATGAAGAGCATTTGCATGGAAAAGAATTAAGTAAAATGAAATCTTTGGAAGGAATTATATTAACAGGGATAGCAGAATATTTACCTAGTATAAAAGCAAAATTAGGTACAGCTTTAGGAAAAGTCCCCAGAATGAAAGAATGGCCTTTAGGGAAAATTGGAAATATAAAGTTTCATACCTTCCAAGATGTATTAAATTCTGGAGTTCCGATAGATCTCCCAGAAATTAAAATAAATCCAAAAAAAGATGTAGCCACATTGATATACACAGGGGGGACTACTGGAGTTCCTAAAGGAGTTATGCTTTCTCATTTCAATATGTCATGTAACGCGGAACAGGGACTTTCGTGGATTGAAAGCCAATTACCCGAGGTTAAGGAGTTTAGAGGTAAAGGGGGGGTGGGGCTTGTTGTCCCATTCGCTCATGTTTTTGGAATATCTACAGGTATGAGTCTAGGTATCTCAGCAGGTTACGAAGTAATTTTGTTTCCAGTGCCTCCAGAAAAGAAATCTAAAATATTAAAGGTAGTAATGAAAGAAGGAGGTACATATATTCCTGGAGTTCCAACACTTTGGAATTTAATAAATCAAGATCCTGATTCGATGAAACTTAAAGGAAAATTAACTACTCTTAAAGCATGTATAAGTGGAGGTGCGTCGTTACCTCCTGAAGTAAAAAAAAAATTTGAAGAAATCACTGGGGCTCTGATAATAGAGGGTTATGGTTTAAGCGAAACTAGTCCTAATTTAGTGTGTAGCCCTTTCCATAGATCTAAACCTGGGGCTGTAGGATTCCCTTTAGCTGATACTTTAGTAAAAATAGTAGATATTGATGATGGAAAAACAATTTTACCCCAAGTTCCTGACGATAATACAGACGATCCAAAATATCTTGGAGAAATTTGCGCTTGTGGTCCACAGATTATGCTTGGATATTTGGGTAAAGAGGAAGACACTAAATATGCTCTAAGAAAGGACAGTAAAGGTCGCACTTGGTTATATACTGCCGATATCGGATGCTTTGATAAAGAAGGTTATTTAATGATTAAGGACCGAAAAAGAGATATGATTAAATATAAAGGTCACGGTGTATTCCCCGCAGAAGTCGAAAATCTAATTTATATGAATGAAGCTGTAAATGAAGTAGGGGTTATTGGCGTTCCTCATCCAGATGGAACTGGACAAACAATTAAAGCTTATATATCAATTAAAGAAGATTATAAAGATAAAGTTACTAAAGAGGATCTTTTAGAATGGTGTAAAGAGAATATCAGTCCCTATAAATATCCTAGAATCATAGAAATAATAGACGAACTACCAAAAACCCTTATTGGAAAGATTTTAAGAAGAGAATTAAGAAAATTAGAAGAATAGAATAAAATAAAAAGGTATTATAAAAAACATTTATTTTTTTTTGTTTTTTCCTTTACTCTACTAATTCGTAATATATGAGAAATCCATAGTGAAAAATGATTATTCCAACGAATTGTACAATAGGCGCAATTATAGCTAAAATTGGGATAAGTTCTAATAAGAAATACGTGTTTAATAGTACACCAAGGATAAAGATAATTAATCCACACCCTATTATAAAACTCTTATTGCGAGGTTTTCCACTGACTTGAAATCCCGTTCTGAAATATATAAAGGGTATTAATGCTCCTACAAAAGCAGCTATTAAAATATAATAAATCATCAAGCTTGTGTCATTAATCCTTGGTAAAACTAAGATTAATACTGCGGAAATTAAAGTAATGGCCGATGGAATATAATGAAATTTATTGTAAACGTATTTTTCTACGACTACAATAATTCCAAAAATAGCCATTTGTCCAATAAAATTTGCTAATATATATAAGAAATAGTATTGTTGTGGTACCCCAGAACTTCCTGTATAAAGCATTTCATTGATTACAAACATCGATTGTGAAATGACAAATAAAATTATATACATAGCTATTCCAAAATAGTAATATTTAACTGCCCAATCTATTTTTCTCGATTTCCATAGTATGTGAATGAAAAAAATAGTACAGTAAATAAAGAATATAATTGTTATAAAAAGGGTAATAGGTTCCATTTTTATTACTCCAAATGAATTATTAGGATTTTATTAAAGATAATATTGAAAATTTGAATATAAATTAATTATTGATCTGTTTTAATATATTATAAAATTATTTTTTTCATTTGAATTAATTTTATTGCTCCTTGAGGACATCTTTTATAACAGACAGAACATCCTCCACAAGATTTATCTGTTTTTATAGTAATTGCCTTTCCTTCGTCATTGAATTTCCTAATTTTTAATGGACAGAATTGTACACAGGTACCACATGATTTACATTTTTCTAATTCGGTAGCAGCTAAATACATTAAAGATTGTAATTCTTCAATTTTCCTTCTTAAATCTGGTGAAGCTGCTTTCATTTTATAAGTAGTAATAATTAGATGAAGATATTAATAAAAAGGATAATTAATAATCATTCAAAAATAATTTGGAAAAAAAAAGAAAAAAAAAGGATTAAGAAATTTTTGAGCAGAGGTTTTTTAAGATGTCTTCGGCCTTTTTTGTGAAACTCGTAATAATTTCATCAACATCCATCATAGAGTCAATCAGCCCAACCGTCTGTCCAACAGGGATAGCTCCATCTTCTACGTCACCATCCGTATATACTATCATATACTTATGTAAATCTTCCAAGTATCCATCTAAATCGTATGCTTTTTCTTGAGCTATCTTTTCTTGCTTAGATACAACTTTACCGTGTTCTAAACAATATCTATTTTTTAATAATCGAATTGGCCCAAATCCACCTGTAGTAAGCAGTGTATCTCTTGCTGTTGCAGGAGGAATGAGTGCTTTATATTTGGGGTGAAACTCGCTTTGATTTGACGCAATAAAGCGAGTTCCCATGGCGACAGCATCTGCTCCTAGAGCTAATCCCGCAGCTACGCCCTCTGGGGTAGCAAAACCTCCACACGCAATCAGAGGCTTTTCCGGATACTTCTGCGAGACTTGCTGTATGAGTACTAAAGTGGAAATTCCTTCATAACTTTGGTGTCCTCCTCCTTCTGTCCCAGTAGCAACAATTCCATCACATCCAGAAGCTACAACCTTGTCTACTAACCACAAAGCAGGAGCTACATGAAAATGATGTAAATCCGGTGCTTTTTTTTTCCAAATTTTACTAGCTTCTCTTGAACCACCTGCACTTGTAACTCCATAGATTAATTGTTCTCGTATCTTTGGATTTTTATTACGCCAATCCGCGATTTTTCTTAGCATTATTTTATGGTCTGTTTGTACTCTTGCAGTCCTCACGTTAACTCCAAATGGTTTATCTGTATGTTCAATAACGTGTTCAATTTGAGCTTTCATGTCAGTAATAGAATTTTTTCCCATAAGGGTGGCATGACTTAAGGTTCCTAAGCCTCCCGCTTCTGCTACTGCTATAGTTAATTCAGTTGTATAAAAAGGACCCATCGGAGCACCTACAATAGGATATTTAATCCCAAACATTTCAGTTACTTTTGTCTTAATCATTTTCTTATTTTCACTCAAAAACAGTAATAATTATAGATAGTAATTATTGTTTCTAACTATTAAAACTATCATTGTTGTGATTTTCTTGAATTTTTGAACTATTATCTTGATATAATTATAGTTTTTCTATTTGAAATTGTTCCAATTATGATAAAATTTTATAAGTTAAGAAATGAAAGAGTGTAATTTAACCTATTTTTAGAAAATTTGTTTGAAAAATAATTTCAAAAATGAATTGAATAAGAAAATAATAATTTTTCCTATTCTACTTTATAATCAGTTAATTGGTTTTTTAGATCTTCTGCTAGAATACCTAATCTATTGGCTGTTGCCGTAATCTCTTCCATTGATGCAGTTTGCTCTTCGGTAGAGGCACTTATACCTTCCATAGATGCAGTAGTTTTTTGAATTCTATTAATAATTACGTCAATTTTTTGAGATGTATTTTCAACAGCATTTTTAGATTCATCGGCTAATTTTCTCACTTCATCTGCAACGACAGCAAATCCTCTGCCATATTCCCCTGCCCTTCCTGCTTCAATTGCGGCATTTAATGCTAGTAAATTAGTTTGATCGGCAACATTTTTGATTAAAACCATTACATTTCGTAATTCGTCCGTAGAGTTTTTAACAACTATAGCATCGCTACTAATTTCTTGGACTGTTGACGAGATTTCTTCAGAAGACGCATTTACTTCGCTTGCACTAGCTGCTAATTCTGTAGCGATATTTGCTACATTTATACTAGCATCTGATGCAGTATTCATTACAATTGTTAATGCTTTTGAAGTTGTTGTTATCTTATCTTCTATAAACGCGACAATCGCGGTGGTTAATAGAATACTATTGAAAAAAATGGTTGAGCCTTGCCCATATATTCTAACATTTCCCACTCTAAGGGTATCCAATATAGTTATTAATATCGTTAAGAAACCTGCCAACACAGCCATACATAAAAAAGCATGTGTAGGTGTTCTTTTATACCAATATATTCGAATTAGTAAAATAGCTCCTATAAAGCAAAGAGTTATAATGAAAATTTCCATTCCAATTACTACTGGACTTATAGCACCCACGGCAGCAGGTAAGACTCTTTTAAACGAAATTTTTGCTTTATCTTTAAGGAATGTTTCGTAATATTCCTTAAAAATTGCTATAAATATTATTAAAACTCCAATTGAGTAAAAAATACTTCCTATTAAATCCATTTCTCCAATTTTTAAAACATTACTAATAGTGCTTGAGATAAGCCCTATTGTGGTAAATATATATGCTAGAAGCCAATAGAATAAATCACGCCGTTTTAGACAAGCAAATGCCATAATAAGTGTTGCTACTACTCCTATAACAACTCCATATAATTGTAATTCCACTAATACTACTCCCATGTTTTATTTCTCTCTTTAAAATTTATTTTTTTATAAAACTTATTTGAAAAATAAGCTATTTTCTTGTCTTTTTAAAAGTTTTTATAACCTAATTCTTAATTTAATTTCTTAACAAAAGAAGTTGTATATAAATTTTTTATTATCACTTATTTTTCGTTCTGATCATTATCAAAAGTAAAAAAAATAAAATTGAAAGAAAAAGAACTTACTATTTAGATTCATAATAAGTTAATTGATCTTTTAAATCTTCAGCTAGCATACCTAATCGATTTGCTGTGGCACTGATCTCTTCTGTTGAAGCAGTTTGCTCTTCTGTAGACGCACTGATTGCTTCCATTGAAGCTGTAGTTTTTTGAATTTTTGTAATAATAATATCTATTTTATTGCTAGTATCTGAAACAGCTTCTTTTGATTCATCTGCTAATTTTCGAACTTCGTCTGCAACAACGGCAAATCCTCTGCCGTGCTCACCCGCTCTTCCTGCTTCAATGGCAGCGTTTAATGCTAATAAATTAGTCTGATCTGCGATATTTTGAATAAGAACCATAACTTTACGCATTTCGTCAGAATAATTTTTGACCTCAGCAGCGTCATGACTCATTTCCTGTACTGTTGCAGATATCTCCTCTGAAGAAATATTCACTTCACTAGCGCTTGCAGCTAATTCCGTTGCGATGTTTGCGACATTAATGCTAGCATCTGAAGCTTTCTCTATAACCACTTGCAAATTTGAGGAGGATAACGAAACTTTTTGATCTAACAATCCAACGATAGCAGCGACCAAAAGCAATGTAAAAAATATGATATTTACCCCTTGAGCAAATAGTCTTATCCCTTCTATTCCACCAGCTTCTACAATTAAAAGGATCAAGTAGATTGATACTGTTATTAAAGCCATACATAAAAAGGCGTGCATTGCGGTTCTATTTTTCAGATAAATTCGTATTAGCATAACCGAACCAGTTATACATAAAGTTGCTATAACTACTTCTAGTCCAACAACCACTGGACTCGTAGCAGTAGCAGCTATCATAGTATATTTGGTTAGATTTTTACCGATCTTTTTATTTAAAAATAACCCTTTATATTCTCTAAAAATCGAAATGAATAGTATCACAATTGAAATCATATAAAAAAGTCTGCTAACCAGTAGTCCAGGTCCCCCTGGATTTGTGATCTCAGTAGAAACACTAATTAAAACACCTATAGCAGTAACAACGTACGATATAAATACAAGCAATAATTCTTTCCGTTTTAAAGTAACTAATGCCATTACAATTGCAGCACTAACTCCTACAATAGCGATTAATATGCTTAATTCTGCATATGGTTCAGCCATAGAAAATTTCACCTAATTTGTGCGATTCAAATATTTATTTTATTCAACCATAACACACAAATTTTTATTTATAAATCAATATATTTTGACAAAAATTTCGTACTATTGTAAAAAATAAAATTAAAACAACCTAAAAAGAGTACTACGGAGTTTTTTGGTTTTTATTGTATTTATTTATTAAAGCTTGCGAATATTTTTAACCAAATTTAATGCTTCAAGAATTTTTGTTTTAATTAAATCATCTAGGTCTTCAAATTTT
>JBHLLE010000098.1:0-8983 GCA_048885945.1 Candidatus Hermodarchaeota archaeon
ATTAGCAATTTCAATAAATAACAATTATCTCTATACCAATTCAAATTACGAAAACACTCGATTTAAAACTGATTTTGAACAGAAAACACCAAAAACAGCTCAAGCAGAGTACGATTATTTAAATTACACAGACTTTTATCAAGATACATATTTAGTGCGAAGAGAATTTGATACTATAACCTTCGAAGTGAATGTTTCTGCATTTGCAATTAAGCACCCCATAGGTTTAATATCAACTTGGCTTGTAATATCGTTTACAAATAATTCGGATTATGAATATAATATGACGCGGGAGGCTTATGGTGATCAGAATAATTATACGCTTTCATATACCCCAGAGGGATATGCTCCATTAGGATTTCAAAGAGTTCACTTTAGAATAGAAAATGCAACTCATCAACATAACTTAGGAACCACTTTTACTAATTTCACGATTAGATCGAATAGTATGGTCGGTTTCAGTAGTACTGAATATTATAGAGGTGATGAGGTAATTGCAGATATTATTGTTGATGGTGGAATAACTACGTATAGTTGGATAGCTTCAGTAGTAAACGGAACAAGTGTTTATCGAGAAACTATTGAATCTTTCTCAGGAAGTCCTTTTCAGATTAATTTTACGATTAATGAAGCATATGATGGATTGAACCAAAATTATTATGTTGTTGTAAATATGACAGACGGGGGTTCAAACTTTTACGCGGATTTTTTTGGATTTTACGTAAAAAACACAGATCCTGTTGTGGATATAAATTCAATAGTATTCAATCCAACTTCTGTCTTTAGAGCAGAATCTTGTAATGTTAAAGTTAATGCAAGTGATATAGAATCTGATCAAGAAGACCTGAGCGTTACATTAAACCTTTATAATCCTAACGGAGATTCAGTTGGTATTTTTCCGTTATCTTACGACGATGACGAAAGGATATTTACAGGTACATTTACTCCCGCTATAAATTATCCTAAAGGGGATTATAAAGCATCTTTTGAAGTTTCTGATAACAATCTTCCAGATCCTGGAATAGGTACAGCTGAAACTGAAATTGTAGTAAAAAACAATCCACCTAAAATTGATGGATTTACGATTAACGAATTAGAAACTAAGGAAAGAATTTCAGTTGCGTACGGTGAGGATTTGATTTTTGAATTTGATGTGGATGATGTTGAAGATAGTATAGAATACATAACGATAAAACTAGAGGCTGACGATCCCTATGCTGATCAAGATGATGAATATGAAATTTCGCGCGAATATGAAGATGACCTTGAAATTACGGTTAGGACTGAAGATTTAGTAGGGGGGACTTGGACAGTATATATTTATGTTACTGATACGGATGGCGATAGCACAGATCTAGATGACGATTATGATACAGGACCTCAACAAATCACTATCGTTCCTGATTTATTGTCTGATTATTTCTCATGGATTACGCTTGCTATTGGCTCGATTGTAGGATTAATAGTTGGTCTTGGATTTGGATACTTTAGAGTAAAATCAAAATATAAAAAAATAGAAGAACAAGCTCCGATCAAAAAGAAACAAGTAAAAAAGAAAAAACAACCAAAAGCTAAAGTCACGCCATCAAAACCAAAACCCATTTCTGGAGAACCAAGAGAAGAAGTAGAGAAGAAAGAACCTCAAAAAGAACCAGCAAAGCGAAAAATTAGAAGAAAATTGTAATTAAAATAAAAGTTAAGAAAAAAATCTCATATTTATTTTTTATTTATTTTATATACCTAAAACATCTTTAAGATGATATTGAAATTTACCTAGCTTTCCTCCGTAATTACCCGCAGAGATTCTAGTTACTCCTGAAACCTTAGTCGCGGCTTCAATTCCTTTCTTCATCGCTGTTTTTATTGCGTCTTCAGTAGCCCCATCTAAGATAACTTCATATACGCAATTATCTCCCTCTTTAAGTACTGTTTTTTCTGATTTTTCTCTTAAAGTAGGGCAATACGCATCGTTTGTTGACGCTCCTAGAAAACTATATTTAGATCCCACTTTTGATCCAGATCTAGCTATGCCTCCTGGAAAGGCTGCAATTACATCTTCAATATCTTTAATCGCATCTATTGACGCTTCAGCGGCCTTTAATGTAGATTCTTGATCTTTTCCAATAATAAGAAAATTTCCTCCCGCGATTCCCTTACCAACCTTCATCATGCCCTGGCATTTAAAAATTCCGTCCATAACTGGGATGTTCCACACATTCCCATCTTTTTCTTCGAATCCATCACCAAAGTATCTTAAATTCTCACCAATTTTTATCTCAAATATTTTTTCTGGATCGATTGATCCTTTTATTGCATCAAAACATGCAGTGGTAGGACAGGTCAAAACGCATTGACCTAACCGGTTCATTACTACATTACCAACTTTCTTTTTATCTGAAATAAAAAACATTATAGCAACGCCTGGGCGGTTATCTGGTGTGCTAGATGCTGGAACCATTACATCAATAGCAGCTTCAGCATCGCAATGAATCGTAGATGTCCCATAACCAGTAGCTATTTGTGCGGCAATTTTAGCCCACTTTTCATTTATTGCAGTGACTAAGACTCGAGCAAAGAAGCCACCGAATGCCTCACAAAATGTATCTTCTATTTCTATTCCGTTTAATTCCATTTTTATACAACTCTTTTTTTTAGATTTTCATTTATTACTATTTTTAATGATTTCATTTTATATAAAATTTTAAAAAAAAATTAAAAATATTGCAAAATTAAATAGAAGAAATAGTAATTTATATTTTTAAACTTATAAATCAAATATTATTAGTGAATTTAAAATGAGCGAAGAAAAAATATTAAAAATCGGCATATTAAAGAATGGAACAATTGGATCATCATTATTACTTGCGTTCCTATTAGACGAAAGAGCAGAAGCTACAAAATTAAATGTTTACGAAGTGACATCTGGAGCTAAAATGCATCCTCCAGAAATGTGTACAGAAACTATGAAAGATTTGTTGAAATGGGAACCTGAACTAATCATTATGTCTAGTCCAAACGCAGCTCTGAAAGGTCCAGCTGCTGCAAGAGAAATGGCAAAAGAAGCTGGCATACCTTCTATAGTGATTTCTGATGCACCGGCTAAAAAGGCTGTTGACGAAATAAAAGAAAAAGGAATGGGCTATATTTTAGTAAACTGCGACAGTATGATTGGAGCTCGTCGACCGTTTTTAGATCCAATAGAAATGAGTATCTTCAATGCGGATTTATTAAAAGTTCTAGCTATTACAGGTGCTCTTCAAGTTATTGCTGAAGAATTAAATAAAGTCATAATGGATATGCTTGAAGGAAAAACTCCTATTCTGCCGCAGATTATAATTGATGCTCCTATAGCAGTAAAAGCCGCAAAATTTTCTAATCCTTACGCTGAAGCTAAGGCTATTGCTGCATTTGAACTGGCTGCTTCGGTATCTAAGATTACAGGTAAAGCATGTTTTGTATTAAAGGAGAGAGAAGAATATATGCCATTGTTAGCGGCAGCTCACGAAATGATGAGAACTGCGACTTTAATGTGTGACGCGGCAAGGGAAATAGAAAAGTCAAATGATACGGTGATTAGAAGACCTCACCACGCAAAGCAAAACATTCTAACAAAAATTAAATTAAATGATAAAGAGCAATAATTTTTAGTTATCTTTATCAAAAGTATATTTTTTTTAACCTATTTTTTACTAAATTTTATCATTTATAACTCTGATATTAAAAAATATATCAAAGAAATTAGAATTAAGAGGAAGTAATCTTACTTTTAAGATTATCAAAATCTTCTGAGGTTAAAGCTTTCATTACTTCTGTAAACACATTCATGTTTTTATTTCTCGTGATTGCCATTAAAACTGCGGTCTCACTTACCTCCTTAACTAAAACATAAGAATTTAATGATTCGTATATTATAGTTGATAATGCTAAAGGAGATATATTTGGTACATTAAGCATTTCCATTATTTTTTGATATATTGTGTATAAGTTCGAATCTAATGTACCCATTTCAAATTTCATAAATTCTAATGGTTTACTTTCAAATTTTCCAATTGTTGAAGCAATTAATAATCCATCGGGTTGATTAAAAAGGATATATTCCGAGAGTGTGCTCATTTTCAATTGATCTAATAGGTATCTGATTTTTCCCAATTTTTGCATGGAAAGCGTTGACTTTTGAATCTCAAAATCTAAAACTTCAATTAATCTGTGCTGTGCACTGCCTTCCTTAACAGAGACGGGGGTAAAAGCTAACTTATATCTAACATCTTCATTTAAGTTACTGGATAATAATTTGAATACATCGTCTTCCCGTGATTCTGGTAAATCTATTTTATTTAATAGAATGTAAACTTTATCAATGTGAGGGCTGAATTCAAAGATATATTCTAGGAATTTATCAAACACTTCTCTCATTTTTGAGTCAACCACAGCAGCATCTACCATAAAAATAGCTGTTGTAACTTCTGAAAATATGAGTTCTCTTTGTGTTTCTGAAAAGTAGCGTTCTAGATAACGCTCTTGACCCCCCGCGTCCCAGACATTTAACTCCATTATGCCTCGAAATATAAAATTTTCTCTAGAGATACCTTTCGTCGGTTTTAAATTTGCGACCTTCATGAAATTATAACCTAGGCATGTAGTTCTAAGTAGACTAGTCTTACCCGCTCCTGCTGGACCCATTAGTAATATTTTCATTGTAATTATACTCTGTGTAGTATTTAATATATAATAAAATTCTAATATAATTCTGATACAAGATTTTTTATTTAATTTTTTGTACTAATTTAAGATTGATCTATTCAATTAGGCTAGAATATTTCTTAATAAGTCAAATTAAATGAGTTTGTAAAAAACATAGATTTTTATTAATAAAATACTTAAATTAATTTCTATTTACATAATTAGATATTTAGATTAATTCTTAAAGAAGATTAAGAGAATATTATGACTGAAAAGCCAAATATCATATTATTTATTACACACGATCAAGGACAATTTTTAGGGTGTTATAATACACCTCAAACACCTAATTCTTTAGCAACACCTAATATTGATGAACTTGCTAAAAAAGGGGTTAGATTTACAAATTATTTTTGTACAGCACCACAATGTTCACCTAGTCGAGGTAGTATAATTACGTCAAAATATCCACACCAACATGAGCTTATGGGTCTTGTAGATAGAGGATGGACATTGCCTAAATCAAACAAAACTCTAGCAATGTATTTAAAAGAATATGGATATTCTACTCACTTACTTGGATTTCAACACGAAAATTTTGATGCTAAAACTTTAGGTTATGATACGGTCAGCAAACGAGGACCAGAGTGGAGATATTCTCCTATAAAGATGGAAAAATATTACAAAAAGTTTTTTGATGAGCACAAAAATGATGAGACACCATTTTATGTTTGTATTGGTGTTCCAGAAGTTCATCGCCCATTTGGAATCTGGGCTGAATCCGTTGATCCAGAAATAGTTGAGGTCCCTCCCTATTTACCTGATAATGATATTATAAGAGAAGATCTAGCAAAATACTATGGTGCTATTCAATCTATTGATAATTTCATAGGAAATCTCTTGAAAATTTTAGAAAATAATGGTTTGAATAAAAATTTACTATTCATATATACAACAGACCATGGAGAACCATTTCCACGAGCAAAATGTACATTATATGATCCTGGTGTTAAAACTCTTCTCATAATGTCGTGGATTGATTCAAATATTATTCAAAAAGGAATGGTATGCAATCAAATGATAAGCAATATTGATTTACTACCTACTATTTTAGAAATGACAGGAGAAAAAATCCCTAATTCAATAGAAGGGAGAAGTCTTATTCCTATTTTAAAAGATAATTCAAAAGATTTCAGGAAACATATATTTACGACAAAATCATTCCACGAATATTACGATCCAATAAGATCTATTCGATCGAATAAATATAAATTAATCATTAATTATGAAAAAACCGAAACATCTTATCAAATAGCATCGGATATGCTTCGAGATCCAATAGGTAAATTTATGATGCAAAGAATCAAAAAACCAAGGGATGCGGAGGAGCTATATGATTTAGAACAAGATCCTAACGAAATTAATAATTTAATTAACAATCCAAAGTACAAAGATGTATATTCACAATTAAAACAGAACTTATTAAACTGGATGAAAGAGACAAATGATCCAATCTTAGAGGGAAGAATTACTGACAAAAGAAGTTCACCTCCTAAAAGATTTTAACCTAAATTCTTTTTTAACATAAAAATAAGAAAATTCAATAAAAAATAAGAACTTAGGTTTAACATATACTTTTAATTTATTTTAAATATAATTTTGAATTAACACAAAATAGATTTAAAAATACATTTAACTGATTTTAAAATGGATTTATTAAAGCATATAAGAAACGTTCCAAATTGGCCTAAAGAAGGTATACAATTTAAGGATATAACAACATTATGTAAAAATCCTGCACCTTTCAAAGAATCTTGTGATATAGTAATTAAACACTATAAGAAGAAGGGAATCGATAAAGTAGCTGCTATCGAAGCCAGAGGTTATGTCTGGGGAGGCGTAATAGCTTATCAATTAAAGGCAGGTTTTATTTTAATTAGAAAGCCTGGTAAACTACCATATAAAACATTAAGTGAAACATATGAACTAGAATATGGTACTGATACTATTGAAATGCATATTGACGCAATTGAAAAAGGAGAAAATGTTTTAATATTTGACGATTTGTTAGCTACCGGGGGAACTGCATTAGCTGCTTGTAATTTGGTTGAAAAAGCTGGAGGTAATGTAATCGGTATTGCATTTATAATTGAACTTACTGGGAGTTTACACGGAAGAGATAAATTAGAGGGATATGATGTACTTTCTTTAGTTGAGATTCCTGTAGAAGAATAAAAATTTAAAAATTATAAATATGATTATTATGGTTAAAATTGGTATAATTGGCGGTTCGGGATTAGACAATCCAGATATTTTAAAGGATGCAAGAGATATTGAAGTCGATACACCCTATGGGAAGCCTACTTCTCCTTTAAAACTAGGGAAGATTCACGATGTGGAAGTAGTTCTTATCGCAAGGCATGGAAGAGAACATACAATCCCTCCTACGCAAGTAAATTATAGAGCTAACATACAAGCGTTAAAAGATCAGGGTTGTACTCATATTTTGGCTACAACTGCTTGCGGGAGCTTGAGAGAAAAAATAGATAGAGGGGATTTAGTCATACTTGACCAATTTATAGACTTTACAAGGCTTAGGAAAGTGTCTTTTTTTGAAGAGTTTACTCCTGGAGATATGAAACACACACCAATGGCAGATCCCTATTCTAACGAATTAAGAACTATCCTTATTGAAACTGCAAAAGAATTGAATATTAAGCATCATGAAAAAGGTACGGTTGTAACTATTGAAGGTCCAAGGTTTTCTACAAGAGCAGAATCAGAAATGTTTAGGATATGGGGTGCGGACGTGATAAATATGAGCATAGCTCCCGAAACAATCCTGGCAAACGAGGCGGAAGTTCCATACGCAGCAGTGGCAATGTCCACAGATTATGATTGTTGGAAAACGGATGAAGCACCCGTAACTTGGGAGGAAATTTTGGAAGTCTTTGGCAAAAATGTTAATAATGTAATTGCTCTATTAACCAATGCTATAAAAAAAATAAAATAGTTATTAATTTAACAGTAACTTCTTCTTTTTTTTCAAATTTCTTCAAATTGTTAAAGAGAAATATAAAAAATACAAAATATAAAAATCTGGAGCGTTTTTATATTTAATCTTAGTTTTTATTTAATAAATTTTAATAAAATTGATATTTTTTGTTTTATTTTATTAACTATACAGAATATATAACATAAACATTTTAATTATTTATTTTTATAATGGTAAGAATTACTTTTTTAGGAGCCTGCCGAGAAGTTGGGAGGAGTGGCATCCTAATTGAATCAAAAAATGGAGACAAATGCTTATTAGATTATGGCGTTAGATTTAAGACCGAAGAAAGATTACCCTATGAAGCTGATCTGAATAATTTAAAAGCAGTTGCATTAACTCACTGTCATATAGATCATTCAGGAGCTTTACCATATATTTATAAAAAAAAGAAGATACCATTATTTACAAATCCAGTCACTTTATCCATTTCTCAGATACTCATAAAAGATATGATCAGAATTTCAAATTATCCTTATCCCTTTGGATATAGAGAATTGAATAAATTAATGCAAAATTCTTATTTTCTAAAAAATGAATACCGCCAAAAAGTAGGGAATGACTTTTTTATAACTTTTTTTAATGCTGGACATATTCCTGGAAGCGTCTCAATATTAGTTGAAGTAGATAATAAGAGAATTCTTTATACTGGAGATATTAACACAAAATCAACTAATTTGGTTGATTCACAAAATTATAATACAACTCAAAATATCCCAAAACTAGACGCATTAATAACTGAATCAACTTATAGTCTGAGAAAACATCCATTAAGAAGTAAAATTGAAGAAGACTTCGCTGAACGAATAAATAACATAACTGAAAATGGAGGAAAAGTTTTAATTCCTGCCTTTGGAGTAGCAAGATCTCAAGAAACTTTACTAATTTTGCATAAATATCAATATCCAGGAAAAATTTTTATAGATGGATTAGCAAAGAAAATCTCAAGAATTTATTTAGACTATCCAGATTCAATAAAAAATATAAAAAATTATAGAAGTGCATTTAGAAGAGCAGAATTTATTACTAGTAAAAAAGGAAGAAAATCGGCTAGAAATTCAAATGGGGTAATAATTGCGCCTTCAGGTATGTTAAAAGGTGGAGCAGCATATGAATTTGTGAACTCCATTTTAAACGATCCATTATCTGCTATTTATCTAGTAGGATATCAAGTGGAAGGAAGTCCGGGAAGAAATTTATTGGATACTGGTGTTCTTGAATTTTTGGAAAATAATAATACATTACATA
>JBHLLE010000099.1:0-8955 GCA_048885945.1 Candidatus Hermodarchaeota archaeon
TGCCGATGGTATACTAAATGTTTCGGCAGAAGATAAAGGTACTGGACGTAAACAATCGATTACTATTACTGCTTCAACTAAGATGTCTGACGACGAAATAGAGCAAAAAATTCGCGAAGCTGAGCTTCATGCTGACGAAGATAAGAAATTCAAAGAGTTAACAGAAGCAAAAAATCAAGCAGAGTCATTAATTTACCAGACTGAAAAATTGATGAAAGAGAACGAAACAGTCATCGGTGATTTGAAAGATAAAATATTACAAAAGATTTCTGACCTTAGAGGCGCAATGGAATCTGATGATGCTAGTAGAATCAAAGCTGCTATGGAAGCTTTACAAACGGCTCTTCATGAAGTCTCTACTCGAATGTATGGACAACAACCAGGCGCTGGATCATATCCAGGAGGTATGGGAGGCCAACCAGGTTATCAAGGAGATATCCCAGGAGGTATGGGTGGAACAGGAACAACATATCAAGCAAGAACTGAGGATGAAATTGAAGAAGAACAATTCCGCAAAGCAACTGGTCAAGATGATAATGTAGTCGATGCTGAGTATGAATAATTTTTTTTTAATTTTTTATTTTTTTAATTATTAAATGTCAAGATTATAAATAGGGGTTGTAGAATATGGCAAAAGATTATTATAAAATTTTAGGTATAGATAAAAACGCTACAAAAGAAGAAATAAAAAGAGCATTTAGAAAGAATGCACGAAAATATCATCCAGATGTAAATCCTGACGAGCCTAAATCTGGAGAAAAATTTAAAGAGATTAATGAAGCGTACAGTATTTTAAGTGATGATAAAAAAAGAGAAATGTACGATAAATTTGGAGTGGTGGAAGGAGATCCATCAAGTTATCAACAGTGGGGTGAAGGATTTCCAGGAGGGGGGCAAGCATATTCCTCGCCAGATGGTACAACCTATTATTATACAACTTCGGGATCACCTGGAGGTTTTAATTTCAATGATATTTTTGGAAATAATCATAAAAGCTCTAAAAAAGGATTCGGAGGATTTGATTTCTTTAATGATTTAGGAGATATTTTTGATGTTTTTTCAAGAAGGGGTCAGGGAAGTACTCGAGCTAGATCATCTAATTACAGGAGCGTTCCAAGAGAAGGAGACGATTTAATGTATGATATGCAAATTGATTTTATGGAAGCTTTTTATGGCGGAGAGAAAAGAATTCAGTACAAAGATCCTATTACGGAACAAATCCAAAAATTAAAAATAAAAATTCCAAGAGGAATTAAGGATGATCAAAAACTAAGACTTAAGGGAAAAGGAATGCCCGGAGAATATGGTGGTTCTCCTGGTGATTTGTATATATCAGTACACATTAAAAATCATCCTATTTTTGAGAGAAGTGATGACGACTTATATGTAGAACAAGAAGTACAGTTTACTACTGCTGCACTTGGAGGAAAAATCCAAGTTCCTGGAGTTGAAAAAACTTTAAATGTCACAGTTCCTCCAGGGACAGAAGATTCTGCAGTATTAAGATTAAAAAATCAAGGTTTTTATAAAATAAATTCAAATGAAAGGGGTAATTTATTAGTTAAAATTAAAATTAAAGTTCCTAATAAATTAAAAAAATCTCAAAAAGAACTATTAGAACAATTAAGAGAAACAGGCTTATAAATAGGTGGTAATTTAAATGATGAAATTTGATAAATTTACGATTAAGGTTCAAGAGGCTTTAGTAGCTTCGCAATCGTTGGCAAGAAATAATGATAATCAGCAAATTGAACCAATTCACTTATTAATTTCATTGATTCAACAACAGGACGGAATTACTACTCCACTTTTACAAAAATTAGGGGTTAGTATAAAACAACTTCTGATTGAATTGAATAATGAATTAGATAAATTACCGAAGATTTCTGGTCCAGGCGCCACAGATGTTGTACTTTCTTCGAGTTCTAGCAAATTGTTTGATGCTGCATGGAAGGAAGCCGAAAATTTCCAAGATCAATATCTTAGTAGTGAACATTTACTTATTGCTATGGCGTCGGATGACAAATTATTAATAAGTTTATTTTTGAAAAAAAATGGAGTTAATAAAGACAGAATTCTTAAAGCATTAAAAAGTATAAGAGGTAGTCATACAATAACAGATCAGGATCCTGAGGGAAAATATCAATCTATAGAAAAATATAGTCGAAATTTAACAGATTTAGCTAGAAGAGGAAAAATAGATCCTGTAATTGGTCGAGATGATGAAATTAGAAGAGTCATGCATATACTTTCAAGAAGAACTAAAAATAATCCCGTATTAATTGGAGAGGCTGGAGTGGGCAAAACAGCAATTGTGGAAGGACTTGCTCAAAGAATAGCTAATAATGATGTACCTGAAGCTTTAAAAGAGAAAGAAATAGTTGCCCTAGATTTGGCTGCTATGATTGCTGGTGCTAAATATAGAGGAGAGTTTGAAGATCGCCTAAAAGCGTTTTTAAAAGAAATTGAAAAGGGAGCTGGCAGATATATACTTTTTATTGATGAATTGCATACATTAGTTGGAGCTGGAGCAGCACAAGGAGCGATAGATGCATCTAATATGCTTAAACCTGCTTTAGCAAGAGGAGAACTAAGAGCAATAGGCGCAACCACTTTAGACGAATATCGCAAATATATTGAAACAGATGCTGCTCTAACCCGGAGATTTCAGACAGTTTTTGTAGCTGAACCATCAGTAGAAGATTCCATAGCAATTTTAAGAGGCTTAAAGGAAAAATATGAGATTCATCATGGTGTTAGAATAACAGATTCTGCAATAATTGCTGCTGTTACTTTATCTCATAGATATATCTCAGATCGATTCTTACCTGATAAGGCAATAGATTTAATGGATGAGGCAGCATCTAGACTACGGATTGAAATCGATTCAATGCCTACTGAAATTGATGAAATTGAAAGAAAAATAATTCAATTGGAGATTCAAAAACAAGCTTTGAAAAAGGAAAATGATAAATCTTGTCAAGAAAAAATGGAAAAAATCGATGAAGAACTACAAAATCTCAGAGAAGAAAGCGATTTAATGAAAATTCAATGGAGAAATGAAAAAGAAACCATCTCAAAAATTAACGATATCAAAAAAAGGATGGAACAAACTAAAATTGACGCAGAAAGAGCCGAAAAACGTGGTGATCTTGAGAAAGCTGCTGAATTAACCTATGGCGTTCTCAATCAATTGAAAAAAGATCTGGAAAAATATAATGTTGAATTGGATGAAATCCAAAAAAATAAAACCATGTTAAAACAAGAAGTTGACGAAGAAGATATAGCGCAAATTATTTCTCAATGGACAGGAATTCCCGTCTCTAGGATGTTAGAAGGAGAACGTGAAAAACTGCTAAAAATGGAAGATCGATTGAAAAAAAGAGTAATTGGACAGAATGAGGCGCTAATTAGAATATCAAATGCTATAAGAAGAGCAAGAGCTGGAATTCAAGATCCTAATAGACCAATAGGGACGTTTATTTTCTTAGGACCTACAGGAGTAGGTAAAACAGAAACAGCAAAAGCTTTAGCAGAATTTCTCTTTGACGACGAAAATGCAATGGTTAGAATAGACATGTCAGAATACATGGAAAAGCATAGTGTAGCTAGATTGATTGGAGCTCCTCCTGGATATGTAGGTTATGACGAAGGGGGGTATTTAACTGAATCCGTGAGGAGAAGACCTTATGCTGTGATTTTATTTGATGAAATAGAAAAAGCACATCCGGAAGTTTTTAATATCCTATTACAGATCATGGACGATGGGAGGCTTACAGACGGTCACGCTAGAACCGTAGATTTTAAAAATACCATTATTATTATGACAAGTAATATTGGAAATCAACATATCTTAGAAAATCGCAGCAAAAGCGAAGAAGAAAACAAAGAACTAATTTTAAAGACATTGAAAAGTTACTTTCGACCAGAGTTCCTTAATCGAGTAGATGACATCGTAATTTTCAATTTCTTACAAGAAGAGCAGATAAAATATATTGTAGACATACAAATAAATAGATTGAATAAAATTTTAGCTGAACATAAAATTAAAATAGAGCTTACAGATAAAGCAAAAGCATTTCTTAGTAAGAAAGGTTATGACCCTGATTATGGAGCAAGACCTTTAAAAAGAGCAATTCAAAATTATATACAAAATCCATTATCTCTTAAAATCCTGGAAGGAAATTTCGTTGAAGATGATCTTATTAAAGTTGACACTAATAAAGATAACCAATTAAAATTCGAAAAAGTCTAAAGTATAACCTTAAAGATCATAAAAAGTATTATAATATTTTTTTTTTCCTCCAAATACTTTCTTAAATTTATTTAAAAATATCCTTATTTTTTACCAATAGCAGCCATATATCTTTCATTTTCCTCAATATGTATAATAACTTCTGAAAAACCCGCTTCCTCCAAATATTTTTGAAATTCTTTAGGAGAGTGTAATGGAAAGTTGCCTAATTTAGACCATTTTTCGTAATTTTTTCGAAGTTTTTCATTATCACATATAAAACCTTCGTTAACTAGTAATAACTTGCCTCCAGATCTTAAAACCTTGAGTATTCCTTTTAGATCATTAATTAAATCAGGCCAAAAATAATAAGTTTCAAAACCAGTTACTAAATTAAAAGAGTTTTCAGAGAACGGTAATGAAGAAACTGAAGCTTTTTGTATTTCTACAACTCCTGATTCAATGAAGTTCTTATTTAATTTTTTTGACATTTGAACAGAAACATCAGAGTAGTCTATTCCAAATACTTTTCCTCCATTTATTTTCGGAGCAAAATTGTAAATGTTCATACCTCCACCACATCCAATATCTAAAATGATATCCTCTGGATTAATTGAAATATGACTCAAACCCCATGAAGCCATTTTAGAATGTGCTTTATTCATTCCTTTAGCAACCCATTTTCCAAACATACCTCTTGGTTTTCGACATTGCATTACTAACCTTTTTTTAAATCCCATAAATGATTACCATAATAATCTAATTTTGATAGCATTTCAATATAATTATTTAATTCAATTTAGGCTTAACTAAATAGAAAAATTTATCATATTTTTTAAATTTTATTTTCCTAATTATAATTGAAAATTAATACCTAAAATAATAATTTCTATATTATTTTCTTAGATTTATATACAATAATAAAGGAGTTGAAAGTATAAACTTATAAATGCTTAATTTATTTAAATCGAAAGATTTAAATATATAAATTCATATTGTTAATTAAGTCTTTGTAATATTGGGGTTGACAAAGAAAAATTTACTTTTCTTATAATGTTATAATGATGCTATTATATTGTCTTTCTAAAAGTTATGATAAATTTGAAAAAAGAGGTGTGGATGATTAGCACAACTTTAGAATTGAATAAAAAAGGAAATATTTGTCCAGAGTGTGGAGGTTCAATTATTCCAATCCGAGAAAGTGGAGATATAGTTTGTAGTAATTGTGGTTTAGTCGTTAGTGAAAGAATGGTTGATACAAATCATAGTGGTAAAAGAGCATTTACTACCCAAGAAAAAAATCAAAGAGATAGAACTGGATCACCAATTTCAATATTATTACCCAGTATGGGTATGACAACAGTTATAAATAAAAAAGATATTACTAATCCAGATTTAAAAAGGGCTGCTAAATGGAATTCGCGTCTAACTTGGCAGAATAGAAACTTACTGATTGCGTCAACTGAACTAAAGAGAATTAGTAGCAACCTTACATTACCTGATCACGTAAAAAAAGAAGCTATGTACCTTTATAGAGAAGCGTTTAAAAGAAAACTTTTAAGAGGACGGTCGATAAATGGAATGATTGCTGCGTGCTTGTATTATGCGTGTAGAAAGGAAAGAATTCCAAGAACCATGCAAGAAATTTTAGATCAAACATCTGAGAAAGCAAAGGACGTAAAAAGATGTTATCGTGCTTTGATTAGAGAATTTAATTTAAAAGTTCCAAATACAGAACTATTATCTCTAGTACCAAAATATATCGTCCCTTTAAATTTAAATTCAGAAACTGAAAACCTTGTTAGAGATATTTTAAACGCATATAAGAAATATATTCCTACTAGTGGAAAAGATCCAAAAGGAATTGTTGCGGGTGCTTTATATATGGCGTGTAAGGTAAAAAAGCTAAATTTTACGCAAAAACAAGTTGCAGATGCGGTAGGAGTTACGGAAGTTACTCTTCGTTCAAGAGTTAAGGAAATTAAAAATAAAATCGATATTAATTAATTTTAAAATTTTTTCTAATTTTACTAATATAGTGTTTTTAAAAACCAAAACTGTATTTAACACTATTTTTATTCTCCTATTTGGGTATAGACTTTTTTTGGTATAGTTCTTTCACTTTTACTTAAGATTATTTGCATAAATAGAAGATATTAATATTTAGATTTTCAAATATTAAAACTTAAAAATAAATCTAAAAACAATTTTGAAAATAGATTATGGTATAAAACTTAAAGAATAGCGATTATTTATTCTCAATATGCAAAGAGATATTGAATTAACAAAAAAAGTCAGAAAATACTGTAAAAAAATAGGGGCAAATATCGTTGGTATTGCTGATCCTAAACATTTTGATCGTTATCCTGAAAAAAACCAACCAGAACGTTTTCTAAAAGACTCTCAGAGCGTAATAATCCTTGGAATTCATTTATATGACATATTTTTAGACGCGTATTTTCAATTTAAAAAAGGATATTTTCAATTTGCGGATTCAATAATTGAGACTATGTGTTATAAACTTAAGGAATTCCTTTTTGAACAAGATTTTACTTCTAAGGTTATAACCTATAATCCTGGATTTTATCTAAAAGAAATATCTGCTCTGGCAGGACTTGGACCAATCGGCAAAAATAATTTGCTAATAACTGAAGAATTTGGTTCCCAAGTACGTTTAAGAGCATTAACTACTACTGCACCATTGGAATGTGGCGAACCAATCACTATAAGTAAATATTGTGAGAACTGTAATATATGCATTGAAGCGTGTCCCGCTCAAGCGTTTTCTGATGGAAAATACGATAGAGAAAAATGCTTAAGCTATAATCTTTCGAATTTAAAAAAATTATCAGATACTGTTTCAATATGGTGTAATGTTTGTATTGAATCTTGTCCAGTAGGGAAAAAAAGCAATAAAAAATGAAAACCTTGAAATGTGAATAATAGAAGGATTTTTGGATAATTTTTAGATTCTATTCTATTTTAATAGGATAATTAAAAACCTTGAATCATTAGGACTTGAATTTTTTTTTAAAAAGATTCTAAGATATTATCTCCTTAAACCTTGGAAATAAAGTAAGAGCATTATTTTGCAATATCATCGAGCGGGCTTCTGAATCAAATTCATAGTTTTGAAGACTTTCATTCATTAATCTTACAACTCTTTCAGGGAGAAAGGGATAATCACTCCCAAATAATACTTGTGTTGGTTCAACTAAATTCAATAGGGAGCTTAAAGTATAAGGGGTGGCTGAAACTGCTGTATCATAATAAAAGTTTTTTAGCAGTTCAATTATCTTTTTGTTTCCAAAAGTGATTCTCCACGTAATAAAGGGTGCAGTTCCTCCTGCATGAGAAAAAATGAAATGTACATCGGGAAATCGTTTTGTTGTTCCTCTATGTATAAGGTTAACAATTGCCCTTGTGGTATCGAAAACAAATTCTAAAACGGCAGGCTTAATGATCTTAGGAAGAGTGTCTAAAGGTGGCGCACTAGGATGAACGAAAATTACTGCTTTCCTACGATTGAGCTCAAAAAAAAGTTCTTCATAATGTGTATCTCCTAAATATATACCATTATAGTTTGTAAGTAAAACAACACCATCTAAATTTAATATATCTAAAGCATGCTCCAATTCAACTATAGAAGCCTCTATATCAGGAAGAGGTAATACAGCAAACGCTCCAAATCGATTTGGGTATTGGTTTACTTTAGAAGCGGAAATTTCGTTACATTTTCGTGCTAATTTTTGAGCGAAACTTTTATCTCCAAAGAAGATTCCTGGAGCAGAAATAGAAGTAATTGCCACAGCGATTCCTTGCTGATCCATAAAACTAAGAGTGTTTTCAATATCCCATTGAGGGAACGGTTCCCCAACGGCATTTTTTATACCAACCGAGGCTAAAGCAGCAAGGTATTCTTTAGGTATAATGTGATGGTGAATATCAATTTTTTGAGAAATTATTGGCAAGTCTATCTTATATTAATCTATTTTTATAGGATAATGTCCGTATTTTTCAATGGCTTTTGGAATAGCTAAAATATTGGGAATGGATACTCCCCATGGCAAGCTACAAACAGGGCAGCAAACATATCTTCCCCCCGGAGCGAGGTTTAAGATGTTTTCCTTAACTTTTTCTTCCACATCAGAAGGAGTACCATAAAGCAATTCACGGCTCACATCAATATTAGCACCTATTATTACAATTTTTGGAAATTTCTTTTTGAAATCAATCCAGTATTCAATATCTAGCGGATGAGATCCATTCACGGCAATAAAATCAAGTTCCTTAACGACTTCTGTAAAATATGGTGAGGTACCACAATTATGAATCATGAAAGGAACTTTTATCTTATCCATCATTCTTTTAAAAAATTGACCTTCGTATTTCATAGCGTCTTGAAAACTCATCATGTGTTTATTGAACGCATATCCCGCCACAAACACGTTAGGAGGCATGCCTGCAATTTCACACCAATTTTCGTAAATATCCATTTGAGATTCGTAAATTTTTTCGCATAGTTTTAATAACAAATCTGGATTCCGACGCATGTCCTTATAGGCATCTATACCACGCAACTCCTGAACTACAGACCAAATACTTAAGCTTATTACTTGTGGGAATTTAGTTTTTTCATTAATGATCCTTGCGGCATTTAATGAATTATTCCATAGACTGTTCTTGCCATGATCTGGGATTTCCAGTTTATCACTATCTTC
>JBHLLE010000100.1:0-8918 GCA_048885945.1 Candidatus Hermodarchaeota archaeon
AAAGGACCAATAGCTCTAGAAGGATTAGAAGAATGGTTTATTAAGAATTTTCCTGATAAAGATTTTGATAAAATAATCGAGACATTAGTTGATCATCAATTTATCTTTATAAATCAAATTGGAAGAGTAGAAAAGTATGTACTTCTCTTAAAAGAAGTAAATGCGGAGAGAATTCCTCCGGATAGTGTAATAGAATATATTGATCAAAATTCAAAATTTATTGATTTATTATTACCAAAAGTGCAAGAATATTTTAGTTACTATGAAACCAAAACCCAAGAAGAATTAGAAGAAGATTCTTTTACTTTGTTTCAAATAATCTCTGATCCTAAAAAATATAACATCTTATCAGAATTAAGAAATGGATTGATTCAAAGAGATCAATTACCAAAATTAGTTTCCAAGAGAACATTAGAGTATTTGATTGAAATTATAAATTATCTTAAAAAATGTGGGGTTATAGAAGAATTAAAATTTCAAAATGAGCGGTATATAGTTTTAAAAACTAATTTGCAGATAACAACGGCGTTTCCAGAGTATTTAAGAAAATTATTACCAAAAGAATCTAAGCCTGTTATTGCTGATAAATATAGCCCCAGATTGATTAAACAACAAGAAGAGATTGCTGAAATCTTCAGGGAAGTAAGAGATATAAAAAATAAGGACGAATATAAGACAAAAGAAGAAAAGATAAATAAATTTTTAGAAGATCTATCGTCTGGAGTCAAGAAAGATAATTCTAAAGAATAAATTCGTAATATGAAAATTCTAAAATAAAAGAATATTTTTAAAGACATCTTTAATTCAAACATAATAATTAGTTAGGATATGAAATAGTGAACGTTCAAGCACTCTACATTGTTGATAGGAAAAAATCTATTCTCGTTTTTTTTAAGAATGTAAACAATGATATCATCCCGAACCATAAAAATTTATCCAAAATTTTAGATAAAATAATTTTTTATTGTCAAACTAAAAAAATTAATTCATTTCATAAGCTTAATATCGAAGATAAACACTATTCTTTTGGTATATTCAATGATATAATTATTATAATTCATTCTATTCACGACAATAATATTAATCAAAGTTTAATTAGTGAATTAGCAGAAAAATTTATAAAAAAATTTGGAAAAATATTACCAACTTATAGTACAGATGAAACATCTACGTTTAAATCTTTTTCTGATGATGTAAAGTTAAGTATATTAAAAGAGAGTTCCTTACCTTTAAAAAGATTTAATATAAAACCACTAAATCCCATAAAAGAACCTCTTGATAGAGATTATTATCCTGAAAAAATATCTGTTTTTGAGAAAGATGAAATTTTATGGAAACAAGCAAAATTAATTAAAGATAATTACCCTGCAGAATTTATTGATGGATTTATTTTTAAGCTACAAGTCTATATTAGTATTTCATCAACCCAGAATTATAAAATGTTCATCAATTTTTCAAAATATCCTTTAAAACCACAAATTGAAATAGATGAGGCATTAATGAATCAATTAGATGGTAGTTTAGACGATTTATTGTTCTTTTATAGAACATGGAACAGAGAAAATCCTCCTCATATAATTGAACTAATCAGGGAGTTTGAATCAGTCCTCTGGCAATACAACGCGAACGGGTTACTTCCAGAAAATTCAAGTTTAGTGAGCAACATGATTCCAAAATTAAAACCTTTAAAAAATGGTCTAGAAAAAAAAGAAAAAAAAAAATAATTTTAATTAATCCGATTTCAAAATAATTTTTTAAATTAAAAGTTAAATTTGTTCAAGTGTATAATGTCAAAGGATGAAGAATCTGTAGAGGACTTAAAATACCTTCTAGGAAATATGGGAATTGAAATTTTATTAGCAATTAATCGTGGAGCTAAAGATTATGAAACCATTAAATTATTTTCAGGCATACCCATTTCGTGTATTAGAGGCAGAATTCCCGTTTTACTTGATCTCAATTTGATCAAAAAAAAGAAAAATGAATTTTTTTTAAAAGAAAAAGGGCTAATTTTTAAAACTAAATTAGAACAACAAAGAAAGTTCTAATAGCAAAATAATAATTATATTTCAGAATGGGGCAACTAGATCATCGCTATGAGCAATAGCTCAATTGTTCTTTGTCACTAGAGTTCATCATCAATATAATATTAAATAATAATCATATAACCGTTAAAATTTTAATTCTTACTTTTAAATTTTTGATGTTCAAATTCTTTTTTATAGTATTTTCTTTCATAATATCCTGGTCTCTTTAAGCCTCCACTCTCGTCAATTAACTTTTTTAAACCCCCTTTCTGCAAAATCTTTTTTTTATATTCCTTATGTTCTTCACTTGTAATTTCCTTTCTTTTCAATAAATAATCCAATATCTCAATCGCCTCCTTTTCATGAGTACACCTTCGAATAAAATCAATTGCACCAGGATTTATTAATTCCATTGGTAGAGAATTATTTTGGTTTTCCTCTAATGATTCTGTCTTTTTCTCAATTTCGTATTTTACAGCATCAATTTTCATCGTTTTTTCTTTTTTTGTGATTTCTGCCATTATGTGGGGGAAATATTCCTCTATTTCCTTTTTATCGTAAGAAACCTTTAAACCATTTTCCTCTTCAATTTTGGCCTTTTTGAAAGACTTTTTTTTATTATTTTCAGTCAACAGATTAACTTCCTTTAATAAATAAATCTTAATAGTTTAATGAATTAAAAATAATAATTCAAATTAATAAAATTATTTCTGAAAAAAACAAATGAGAATATTAATATCAGATAAACTACAAGAAGAAGCGATTTATCTCCTCCAAAATAATGGATTTGAAGTTGTAAAAAACTATACAATAAATCATGAAGAATTACAAAATGAAATTGGAAATTATGATGCAATAATTATTCGATCTAGAACAAAATTAACTTCTCATGTCTTAGAGAACGCGAATAAAATTAAAGTAATTGGTAGAGCTGGTGTTGGATTGGATAACATAGATATAAGTAAAGCTGAAGAATTGGGTATAAAAGTTTTAAATACTCCAGAAGCACCTTCCGTTTCTGTAGCAGAACTTACGATTGGATTAATCTTGAGCTTAGTAAGACATATAGCTAAGGCAGATCAGACCATGCATTGTGGGAAATGGTGTAAGAGCGATTATTTTGGATATACTATAGAAAATAAAAGAATTGGATTAATAGGTTATGGAAATATAGGGCAAGCGGTAGCTGAAAGATGTTTAGCGTTAAAAATGGAAGTCGGTATCTATGATGTAGATCAAACTGCTAAAGAAAAAGCAAAAAAATTAGGATTAAAAGTGTATCCCTCGGTTGATGAATTGATAATGAATTCTCAAATAATTTCTTTACATATTCCAGCTACTGTATATACAGAAAACACGATTAATGAAAAAAGATTAAAATTAATGAGTAAAGAGGCAATCTTAATTAACACGGCAAGAGGAAATCTCGTAGATGAAACTGCTTTAATAAAATCTTTGAAAAATAAAGAGATTGGAGGAGCGGCATTAGATGTTTACAGAGAAGAACCTTTAAAAAATCTTGATTTCTGCGATTGTGAAGATAATTTAATTCTTACTCCACACATTGGAAGTCAAACAAAGGAGGCTCAAATTCAAGCAAGTACTATGATTGCTCAAAAAGTTTCAGATTATTTAAATAATATATCTTAATGTTAAGAATTAAAGAAAATCAAAAAATTATTTAGTATTAATGTATTTTATTAGATAATATAAAGGATAAGTGTGTATAAACATGAAGTCTGGATATAAATATGTTAAAGAAACTTTCGAAACTCACGAAAAAGGCTATAAAACACCTCATTGGTATCGTGGAATAGAATATAGAAAAGGACATTCGATTGAAAGAATAGAATATCCCACAAAGCTCCATAGAGCTAGAACTTTGGGTTATAAAGCAAAACAGGGTTATGTTATAGTACGGGCAAGAATAAGAAAAGGGGGAATGCATAAACTTAGACCAAAACGAGGACGAAAACCTCGAGCGATGGGTGTTAAAAAATATACTACTGGAAAAAATCTTCAATGGATTGCTGAAGAACGGGTTCAAAGAAAATATCCTAACATGCAAGTCCTAAATTCTTATAAAGTCTATTCTGATGGAAGAAGTTGGTATTATGAAGTTATTTTAGTTGATCCCAATCATCCAGTAATAAAATCTGACCCTAATATAAATTGGATTGGAAACGCAGCCCATAATAAAAGAGTTACTCGAGGATTAACTTCTGCGGGTAAAAAAGCCAGAGGATTAGATAAAAAAGGTTGGGGAACAGAAAAAAATAGACCTTCTATTAGAGCTAATAAAGGTCGAGGAAAATAATTCTATTTTTATCATTTCGATACATTTTTTCGTCTATTATAAAATTAATTTAAAAATATACTATTTTTTAGATCGAGTAATTTTAAGAAAGATATTATTTTAGGGTAATATTTTTCTAGGTAAAATTGTTTTATGTTTATGAATTAAATTCATAAAAATCAAAGTGGTTATAGTTTTATGAAAGAAATAGAACCGAAAGTATTAAGTAAGGAAGAGTTAACTCGAATTTCATCTGGAGTAAATGAGGAGGATATTTTAGAATTTGATAAACACAGCTTAAACAATTTCGTTGAGTCAATGACAGCTATTGAAGCTAAAGAACCGGGAAGTGCATGGGTTAAAGTAAGAGATAAAGATGGTACAATTAAAGAAATTCTTGATGTAACTTCTATGAATTGGACACTAACGTTAGGATTTGCTCATCCAGATGTGAATTATGCGGCGTTACAACAAATGATGAGACTTACTCATGTGAGATATAATGTTTTAACTCCCGCACGAGCAAAATTATGTAATAAATTAGCGGAACTAGTACCTGGGAAACTTAAAGGAGGGAGAGTAGCTCTGAATTGTGAAGGTGGAGGTATGGCAAACGAAGCAGCGTTCAAATTAGCGATGATAGCATCGAGAGGTGCAGATCATTTCGGGACATTTTGGCACGGATATCATGGCGCTTCTTTAAGTTCCGCTACGGCTTCACAGCCCATACACGCAGTAAGTAGATTCTACCCTTGGGGTATGGAACACTTTACCCGAATGCCACAACCGTATTGTTATCGTTGTATGTGGAATTATAAAAATGGGATCTATGGTAAGAAAGATCCTGATTGCAATTTAGAATGTTTCCAAGTGGTTGAAAAATATTTAAAGGGAATGGCTCTAAAAAAAATGGCGGGAGTTATTCTTGAACCTATTCAAGGAGCTGGAGGGCACATACCTTTTCCACCAGAGTTTCTAAAAAAGTTAAAGGACACTTGTGAGCAAGAGAAGATTCTTTTAATTTACGATGAATGCCAAACCTGCATGTGGCGCACTGGAAAATATTTCACAATTACAGAGAGATACGAAAAAGAATTAGGAATCGACGTCTCTCCAGATATGATGACTTTTACAAAAGGTCTTGGAGGTGGATTTCCTTTAGGTGCTCTAGTTGTAACTCCTAAAATAAAGAAACGATTTACTCCTTCTGAAGAACACACTACATTTAGTTCAGATCCTATCACCATGGCAACCTCACTAGCAGCAATTAGTGTTATTGAAAAAGAAAAACTAGGTGAGAATTGTGAAAAAATGGGTCAAAAAATTACTAAGCGCTTATTAGAAATGCAAAATGATTACGAGGTAATAGGTGATGTGAGATGTCCGGGTCTATTCATAGGAATTGAGTTAGTTAAAGACAAAAATACTAGAGAACCCTATACAGAACTTACTGAAGAAATGATTCAATTAGCTCCCAATCATGGGCTTTATTTGGGACAGAGTATGCCGATTTTATCGGGAACCGGACAACTTTTAATGAGAAATTTGGTGAAAATAAAACCTCCAATCGTTATTACTGAAGATGATGCGGAATTTATTCTTGAAAAATTCGAAATCGTGTTAAAAGAAGCAATAAATAAAGTTAAATAAATAGAATTTTAAATTTCTTTTTTTACTAATTTTTATAGTTTATTGACAGAAATTGTCATACCACCGTCAAGTATTAAATTTTGACCTGTTATGTAATCTGCAGAAGAAGAAGCTAAAAATATAGCTAGGTTCGCAACCCATTGAGCTTCACCAATTCTATCAATTGGTAATTTGACCTTTCGAGATTCTAAGAATTGTCTTATAAGTTTTGGATCGTTTTTATATATAGGTGTCAAAAAAACCCCGGGAGATATAGCGTTTACAGTAATATCACTCGATCCTAGCTCAAGAGCCCAAAGTTTAGTGAATGAGATGAGTGCAGCTTTGCTTGCGCTATAAATTCCAACGAAAGGATTTGCGCCATTCTCAGTTCCAGCACATGAAGCAATATTAATAATTTTTCCTCTAATTGGTTCAAATTGTTTTTGACGTTTCATTTGTCTAAAAAAAGCTTTTGTTACATTCCAAGCTCCTTTTACGTTTACAGCCATTACTTTGTCATAGGCTTGTTCTTTTGCTTTAAGTGAAGCATACATTCCTCCATCTATCCCCGCATTATTTACTAATAGAAATACATTATCAAACTTTTCAAAAACATCTTTAGCCATGTTATTAACTTCATTTGAATTAGAAATATCTGCTTTCGCAAGTAAAATTTCAACTTTATTTTCTTTCAAAATAATATCCTTTGTTTCTTCCAGACCTTCCATATTAATGTCGTTTATTACCAAATCTGCTCCGTTTTCAGCAAATTTTATAGCCATTTCTCTTCCAAAACCACTTCCTGCTCCAGTGATGAGGGCAACTTTTCCATGTAAAAATTTTTCTTCATTCATATTATTATATTCACCCCAAAAAAATAAATAAAAAAATTAAAATTATTTTCCAAATAATCCTTTTTGTGTCTTATATAATCCAAGGAATTTTCCCGCGGGAGGTGATTCGAAGGCAATGCTTATGTCTATTACTGCTGGTTTCTTTGATGCTATTGCTCGCTGGATAGCTCCTGCAATTTCTTCTGGGGTCTCTATTTTTTCCCCGTAACAACCAAATCCTTCCGCCATTTTCGCGTGGTCTATTTCAGGGAGATCGACATCACAATATCTTTTTTGATAGGAATTCTTCTGTTTTGTTTTAAGCATTCCCCAAGCGCAATTATTCGCAACTATTACGATAATAGGTAAATTTAATCTTACTGCTGTTTCTAACTCTTGAACGTTAAAGAGAAAACTACCATCTCCTGTAATGCATACAGAAAGTTTATCTGGTTTTGCCATCTTTGCTGCAATAGCATAGCACACCCCAACACCCAAATGCCCCATCCCTATTGAAGTAAACGTACTTCTTGGATATCTTAGAAAATTGGAGATAAGTCCATAAGTAAAAATAGCAATATCACCACCGTCAACAGCTAATTGTGAATCGGGGGGGATTGCTTTCAATACTTCTATAACAAGTCTTTCTGGTTTCATTGGAATTTTATCAGATTTTAAAAGTTTCTCTATAGTTGCTGTATCGTTTTTGCGAACATCTTGCAAGTCATCGTTCCAAGTAGACCATTCGGTTACTTTTTCTTTAGGAAGTTTTTCTTCCATAATCGTTAGTAATTGGTTGACTACTGCTTTAACATCGGCTATAATACTAATTTCTACTGGTCTATTTTTTCCAATTTCTTTTGGATCAATATCTACTTGAATTATTTTTTGATTTTGATTCCAAAGAGGGGGTGTTCCATACAAAGTAGTATAATCCCATCTGCACCCTAAGGATATTACCACATCCGCTTCAGAAGCTGCTCTACGAAAGGTGTTTGCCAAAGGATACGATCCCGCATACGTTGATTGATTGAGACTTAGTGCACCTAAACCCAGTACTGTAGTTAAACCAGGAATTTTATACATTTCTGATAATATTCTTAAATTCTCCGAAGCTTCAGATGCAATCGTACCTCCTCCTGCAATTATTAACGGTTTTTTCGCAGTTTTTAAAAGCTCTAAAGTAGCGTTGATTAGTTCTGGATCTCCACCTGGTCTACTTAAAGATCTATATTTTTCAGGTTCGATAATTTTTTGCACATCCTCGTCGCTCGCTTTTCTTACTAATGCAGTTTCCCTTAGTTCAAGAAAAACAGGACCTCTTCTTCCCGATAATGCGGTTTTAATACAAGTTTGAACAGCTCTTGGGATTTCGTAAGGATCTTCTACGGAAATTTGCAATTTAGTGATTGGTTCCATTAGTTTCATCTGATCTAAATCGCCTTGTAATATTCCCGTATTATCAAACATTCTCGCTATCTGTGCTCCAATAATCAGCACGGGAACTGAATCTGCCCAAGCCGCCGCGACTGCGGGAATTAAATGTGAAACTCCCGGGCCAGCAGTGCCAAGACATACGCCTAATTCTCCCGTTGCCCTAGCCCAAGCATCTGCCATATGACCCCCCGCCTGTTCGTGCCTTACCATCACGGTATCAATTCCTTCCTCACGCCCCCATCTTTCAATTGCATCGTAGATCCGAGTAAGTTCTCCACCTATAAGACCAAAGATAGTTGTCACTCCTTCTTTTAAGAGGCATTTAACAAGTAAATCTCCACCATCTAAATCTTGTTTAGACATACTTAAGAATTATTAAAAATTTAAAATAAATTTTTTTAATAAAAATAATTATTTTTAAAAAAGAGTAGCTAAACTAAAAAGCAATCAATTCAAGATAAAATCCAAGAGCGTCTTTAGTATCTAAGTAGTAGAAATTAACTTTTCCAGCTTTACCGGTTTGAGCAACATCTATATCGTAATTTTTCTTAAAATGGTCGATTAATTCTTGAGCATTTTTAGTATAAACACCTAAATGATGAAGTCCGAACTTACCCTCGTCAACAAATTCTGTATATAAATGTTCCCCAGTCGAATCTACTAATTCTACAATTTCAAACTGTTTTCCACCAA
>JBHLLE010000101.1:0-8918 GCA_048885945.1 Candidatus Hermodarchaeota archaeon
CGTTTTCATGAATATACTAATTTTTTTACAAAAGAAAACTTTAACTTACGCATTTATGAGTATAGTATTATTGGGTGCGTGGTTTACAACAATTCTTTTAGTATTAGATTATTCATTTCACGTTCCAGCTGCAAGAGAATTAAGTTCAGAAACAACTACAGTTGTTCTAGTTACTGTTATTGTTACAGGAGTTGTTGCTATTCTTGAACAACAAATTGTGGACTCAAGTTTATTATTGGAAGAGGTCATTACTACCTCCCAAGAATCTAGTGTAAATGTTGCTTCTATGGCAACTGAACTATCCGCGAGTGCTAGCGAGGTTAACGCAGCAGCAGAAGAAATTGCATCCCAAACCCAAGAAATGGCAGTTAATACTCAAAATATATACGAATCGTCTAATGAAATTCAAAGGATTATGGAGATCATTATCAATATTTCAAATCAGACTAACTTACTTGCTTTAAACGCGAGTATAGAAGCAGGAAGAGCGGGTATAGAAGGACGAGGATTTGCAGTGGTAGCCGAAGAAGTCAGAAAGTTAGCGGAAGACTCAAGAAAAGCGGTTTCGAACTCTCGATCAAGAATCGAGGATGTCCTTGAAAGAATCCGTAATACCACCTTGGCAATGCAAGGAATAAGTGCTTCTGCGGAAGAACAGACCTCTTCAATGGAAGAGATTAATGACACTGCTACCAAATTAGGGTTGCTTGCAGACGAACTAAAAACTGCGCTGACATACGCTAAAACCAAACAATAATTAAATTGGATTTTAAATTTAATCAGCAAGAAAGAAGAATTAAAGATTATTTTAAATTTTTTTAATTAATAAGGATTGGTTCTTTTTTAAAGTTGAAAAGAAAAAAAATAATAAATTAATTATTCTTTCTTAAGAATTTTTGAAAAATCTGTAGCACTAAATATTACAATACAAATCAATAACAAAATTGAAGTATATAGGAATGCTGCGGTATATGAAAATATTTCATAAATTAAACCAAAAATTAGTGATTCTCCTAGAGAGATAAGTCCAACTGAAAGGTAATAGTATCCATAAGCTCTTCCTCTCTTATTGACTCCAGCTAGATCTGCGATATATGCCCTGGAAATGGGATCCACAGAAGCCATATAAATTCCAAACATTGAAAAAATTATAATAATCAATACTAAGGAATATATTGATATTGTTATTGGAAAGGCTAATAGAATACAAGAAACTAATAAAAGAGACAGCCCAAAAATGATAACAGGCTTCCGACCAATTTTATCAGAAATCGTACCTGTTATAGGAGAAAATATTGTGTATAGGATATTAGAAATTAAATAAAATAAAGGAATTAAAAAAATAAGTTCGATTGATATAAAATCAGTAGATCTAATAATAAGAAAAGCAATGTCTAAACTGGCAAATTCAATAACTCCTAATATTATTATTAATTTTATAAAATTTCTATCAATCTTATCTACTTTAGGTTGTTCGTAATTTTTTAGTTTAGTTTTATCTAATTTTGTAGGATCAACATCTTTTATTAATAATATAAAAATGACCGCAATAATGCCTGGAAATAGGGAAAAAAAAATGATTTCAGAATATGTCCATGCCCAATATAGAAAAATAAAAGCTAAAAAAGAGCCAATAACAGCGCCTAAAGTATCCATTGATCGATGTAATCCAAATGCTTTTCCTTTTTCAATGGCATAATAAGAAATGAGAACATCGCGCGATGAAGTTCTTAATCCTTTTCCAAAACGATCAGTAGCTTTTAAACCCAGTATGTATTCCCACGAAGGACTAAAAGCCATAAAAGGTTTTGAAAAATTTGAAATTGCGTAACCAGCAACAACGAATGGTTTCCTTTTATTTACTTTATCACTTAACCACCCCGAAAAACCTTTTAACACATTAGAAATTGCGGTAGTGACCCCAGAAATCAAACCTAAAATTAAAAACGATCCCCCAATCGAAAGAATGAATAAAGGAAGAATGCTTTGAATCATCTCACTGGAAATATCTGTAAAGAGTGAGACTAATCCCATTATAAAAACCGGAACAGATACACCAAATATCGTTTTTTGATTTTTTTTATTATCTTCATCATTAGGAATAATTTAAGTCACCATTCTTATTTATTGATTGTAAATTTTTAAGATCATATATGAAGGATATAGATTTTTAGTTTTAGATTATTAATAAGCTCAATTTTCACTACTTTTAAATTCGATATCGAATATGAATAATATTAATTTAGCAACAATATATAAATATTATGAATACCATATTAATTATTAAATTAAGAAATTTATGCTATTCTCTAATATATTAAAAAATAAAACTTTTCTTAGAAATTCAATAGCTAAATATGAATCCTCTGTCCAGATTTAAAAAAGGAGCTATAATTGCACATATCATGTATCATGCAAAGAAAAACCCATTTTATGGTGTGTGGTTAAAAGAAGAATTAGCTCGACATGGTTATAAAATATCTGATGGTACATTATACCCGTGGTTAAATAGAATAGCAAAATCGGGGTATCTCACTCTTGAAGAGAGGCTTATTGAAGGAAAAATAAGAAAATATTATTCTATTACTAAAGCTGGAGAGGAACATTTTAATGAAATAAAAAGGTATTTAAAAGAACTTTACGACGAAATGATAGAAGAATAAGACATTTTTTCAATAGATTACATATTCATTAAAATTGGAAGAACCGAAGATATTCCTAACGCTTCTGAAATCGCTGCCCCGAAGAAAATTTCGATAACGAGAAATGATCCAATAATTACAGTAATAAATTTCCCTGTTTTTTCATAAATTATCGAATTTTTTATGATAACCAATAAAAACATCATGTACAACACTAATACAGCTGGAAATAAAGCCCAGAAAATATTAAATCCTATAAGAATTATTAGGTTAATTATAGCTAAAGTTGTTATTAAAGCCATTCTTGCATCATTGGATTTAATAAAGCTAAGTTTAGGGTATATGATTTTTCGATAAAAAATTTCAAAATCTAAATATAAAGGATATGCCGCTAAGGCTAAAAGAATGCTAAGATAATCCGAAGGGAAAACAAAAATAAATGGATAGGCAATAGAAAAAGCCAAATAAAAACCTAAAAATATCCCCGTACAAAGAATCGTGTAAGCAATAGCACTCTGCTCGTTTTGAGATTTTATTGTTTCAACCATGATTGATTTTAATGTTTCTCTTTTATCTTTTAGAGTGGTATTGATTATTTTTACTATAATATATGAGAAGAACATAATAAGAGAGGCATAAAATATACCTATAAGACCAAATTGAATAGTAAAAAAGATCCAAATACCAATAAAAATTGAAAAATACAACAATATTTTTAAGATCTGAAGAAATTTTTCTTTTTTAGTAAATGATTCGTTGCTTTCTTCCTCATGGGATTCCTCATCCTTTTCAAAATCAAAATATTTAGACATATAATGCATTAAGTAGAGTTCTGTAATAAATAAAGCAATGATAGTTATTCCAAGTAAAATATAATTAATAATGTATGAGAGGTAAATTGGTCCATTTACTTTTTCAGAATCAAAGAATTCTTTCTCAAACCAATTAATCGTCTCAATAAGTACTTTATTAGAAATTAATTGATGAGGGCTACCAAGACTATTTTTTATCTTTACAAGCTTACATCCTGTTAATTTTTGAGCTTTTTCAGCATTATCCTCATAATCTAACATTTCATCATTAATGTGATGAATAATCAGCAGATTTTCTGAATTATTTTCATTAATTAAATTTTTGGGGATATAATCTTCAAAATCATCATCTTTTGGAAAACCAAGCTCTTCTGGATCAAAGCTTACTAAAGGGGCCCATGCAACTGTAGCTTTAAATCGAGAATCTAATGCTTGGTTAATTAATACAATCATTCCCCCCATAGAATGGCCCATTAAACCAACTTGGCGTGGATTGATTTGTTCTTTATAAACATCTAGTTCTTCAAGAGCATTTAGCAGTTTTGAGCAATCCTGTGCGATAGCAGGTCGATTTGTATCGGGATCTATATCAGAGATTTCTCCTCCACTTTCTCCATGACCATGATAATCAAGAGCAGCAACAAAAAAGCCTCTTTTTGTAAGTTCAATAGGTATCCTTAAGTCTATATCTCTTTGCGCGCCAATTCCGTGACAATAGATTACCAATGGGTGTTTATCTTGAAAATCTAAATCCTTACTAGGATAATATAAATTCGCATAAAGTTTATCCCCTGCTGATTTAAACTGAATTCTTTCGTAATAAATATAACTTTGAGCCCTATTAATAAATAATAGACTAAACGTGAAGAGAAGAAATAAAATAAGGACATATAAAGACATGCTACGCGATTTATTATCGTCTTTATTAACATCCATCCCAATAAAGAAAAATTATGGTAAATATTAAGTTTTTATTAATTTTTTCTACTAAAATTCTCAAAAATCATTAAAAAAATTGATACTCAATTTAATCTTTAAAAAACACTTAAATAAATTTATATTTTTTAATAGCTAATATAATCTTGATTTCCATGTCAGAAGAAAAAAATACATTAAAAGTTATAGATGGCACAATAGAAGCAGTGCAAAATATAACGAAAGTTTTAAACGCTGCAAAAGAAGAATTGGTAAAACTTGAAAACGAAAAAGAACAACTTGAAAAGGATAAATCTAAATTAGAAAAAGCAGCAGCTGAATTAGAAGCAGATAAAAAAGAATTAGAAATTCACAAAAATCAATTAGAACAAGATAAAAAAAAATTAGAAGAAGAAACTATCCAGTTAGAAAAAGATAAAAAAGAAAGAGACGAAAAAATTGGGGCTATGACGGAGGAACAGATGAGACTTCTAGCTGAATACGATAGTTTGAAGGTAGAATTGAATAAACTAGCTAAAGTCGCAGAAGAAAGTCAAGAAGCAGAGTTTAATTTTGAACGGATAAAAGCTCTCTTGACAATATATGCCGTCTTAATCGAGAAAATATGGCAGGGTCAAAGTCATTATAGGATTTTACAAACTCTCCACGGAGAACGGGAAGAGATGACAAGAGAACAATTAAAAAATACCACAGGAGTTGCTGGAGTGTGGGTAATAAGAGCGGTTAACGAACTTGCGAATGTTGATCTTTTAGATTTCGATGAAGACACTGGTTTGGTTAAATTAAAACAAAGACTTTTTCCTAAAAAGGCATTAGAAGAAAAGAAAACTAAAGGTTAAATATACTGTCATATTTTTTAGACTTTTTATCTTAAATTTTATTACAAAAGACTTGCTAAATGTTAAAAATTTATTTTCTATCAAATCCTGACGGAAGTATTATTTAAATGTTTTCAATATCAACCTTACTTATACTAATCCTAACAATAACTGTATTTTTAGCATATTTTTAAATTAATATCAATTTATATATTATCCAAAATTTGCATAATTTTAGAAAGATATTTTCCATATCAGTGAGCATTTTTCTAAAGCTAATTACAAAAGAACAAAAGTAATTCAATTCCATAATAAGTGATTTTAAATTTGGTTAGTCCCGCTCTTATAAACATTATTTATTTAGAGATAGGACAATTCATTATATGTGCTATTGGAACTGCTATATTTGGATTAGCTAATATTAAACGTAAAGATTTGAGATCGTGGTTTTTTGCCTTTGTGTCTCTTTCAATTGGAATGGCATTCAATCCTTTTAAATATAATTCAGAAATAATAAACGTTTTAGCAAACGGATTCTTTGCTTTGTCTGCTCTAATCATTTGCATTTCTGTTTTCTTAGAATATTACAATACAATCATAAAGCCAAAAATTAAGCAAGTTCAAAATAAAAGTGTCTTTACAGCAGCTGTAGTTAGTCCCGTGATATTGGCTTCATTCTTTTCTATGATAATATTACTCTGTATTTGTATAATTTTTCTTATCCAAATCTATTTTAAAAAGAAAACCACGACACATTTATTTTTACTAATCACGGTAATTGGAGCATTACTAAGCGTAATTACGGCAACGATGCAGCAATTCCTCATACACCTAGCAGTTGAATTAGCAGCGATTGCTACATTATTTTTTGTATCAAATATTTTAGCTACAGGACTAGTTGCCATATTAGAACAAAAATTGTTAGATGCCAATGCTTTAATGAAAAATATTATTAATACCGCAAGCGATGCTAGTGTTAATGTCGCCAATATAGCAACCGAGCTGGCAGCAAACGCAAGTGAGGTTAATACAGCATCAGAGGAAATCTCTTCATCGACACAGGACCTAACAAAAACAACTAGCGAAGTAGTAAACTCGACAAATGAAATTTATAATATCTTAAACGTTATTACTGGTATTTCAGAGCAGACTAATCTTCTTGCTCTCAATGCTAGCATTGAAGCTGCTAGGGCTGGTGATGCAGGAAAAGGTTTTGCTGTTGTAGCTGAGGAAGTGAGAAAACTAGCAGACGAATCCAGAGATAGTGCTGAAATTACAAGAGAAGAAATGATGCAAATCATTAATAAAATCAATTTAACTTTCAATACGATGGGAGAAATCAGCGTGGCCGCTGAGCAGCAAACCGCTTCGATGGAAGAAATTACTACAACAGCGCAAAGATTAGGAGTATTATCCGAAGCTTTAAAAAGTTCCTTATCCTGGGAAACTAAAAAGGATTAATAAAGATAAAAAGTTTGAACAATAATTTTTAAAATATTTTATTTTGCTTTTTTTATAGGTTTAATTCATATAAAGATCTATTTTCATCATTTTCTATCCTTTTTCTCTTTAAATTGTTTTAAAATAACCATCTCGTGAAGAGTAGTACCTTTTTCTTGGTATGAAGTCCCCTCATAAGATGCTTTCAAATCAAATTTGGAATGAAATCTAAAGTAACCTGGATGCAATCTTAAGAGATATTTCACAATGAAAACTATTGCGCGATTTATCCCAAAATATTCGAGGACATTCCCAGAATCGATAATCTCTTGCACTTCAAGGGTGGTTTCGAGCTCATTAGGAATTTTAAATGCTAATTTATTAGGATAGTCATTGGCCGCCTTTTTATCATACGCAAAATTTTCTTGGATGAGATCATATTCCCCTGTACTCAGAATTATTTCTTCATTTTTTGCTAGCATAAGTACTTGTATTGGAAAATTATCCATTTTTTTGTTGCATTTGATATAAGCATAGCATAATGTAAAATTTTCGGAGTATAAGCGCCCCCAATACCAGTACTCTATATATCTAGCCATGTTTATATCTCCCCAGTTATGGTCATGATACCCAATTCCCTTTACTTGGAGCGTTTTATTCTCAAAGCGAATAGTACCTTCTACTTCTGCTCTTGGAAATGGCACACACCACGCGAAATATTTGTCACCAAATTCAGTCCTTCCATTACCTGGCATCCAACCATGGACTTTCGCAGCAAATTTTAAGTGGATTCCTAAGGGTTCTTCATCTAAATAAATTTCATAAACGGGTAAATCTTTATTTGTATAATCAACTTTCATGTAGTTATGTCCTATCTTAATATCCGGTATTTCCCGAGACACCGTCATATCAGAGCGTTTATAAAAGACTAGTTTACGTAGTCTTTTTCCATCGGGCTTATATATCGCAATTTCTACGGCAGTTTTACCAGATCGCTCATGAGCAGCACGGAAGAATCCCACTGCAGTATAATCCCCTTCAAGACGAGCGTCAAAATACCACCATTCAAAGTTACCTTTCTTGTTTAAGTCAATATGTAAAGCATCATGTTCTGGCTTGAATGGAGTAATGATTCCATCGCGTCGACCTGGACCAGTCCAACCTTCTTTTATTTTAGATGATATTTTTTTTTTTTTTTCCATTCTTGCAACTCCAATTACACTTTACTAATATATTATTTTTAAATAATTTAAAAATTAAAAAAAAAATCCAAATTTTAAAATAGGTAGAAAAAATTATCTTAAAATTATTACAAATAAAAATATAAACTTAAAAATTCATTATCTTTCTATACCTTTTAATTTTTTACCAATGTGTACTAAAGTTATTGATTCTTATGCCTAGAAAAAAGCTAAAATCTCAAGATAATCTTGAGAAAAAAAAAGCTGAAAAAACAACAAGTAAACAACATGTTATTTATACTAAAGTCTCTGACGAGACTAGACAAATAATTGATAAACTTAAAGAAAGTGGAAAAACCATTTCATATATCATTAGTTCAGCAATTGATATCTATGAAATTTATAATTCCGCTCCACAAGAATTAATAGATTTTGTTGATGAATATAGAGAAGAATATGGCGGACGAAAAAATGTGGTAATTGAAGCATTGAATTTGATGGTATCCCATAAGAATCGTGAAAAAGCCAGTGATATAGATTTATGGTATCGATCTAAAGAAGAAATTAACGTTATGTTAATTAATAAAAAGTTATTTTCTGAATTGATAACATTATTACAAAGTCTAATAAATAATTTAGATCAAACAAAAATGAAAAATCTTGCTTTAGAACCAATTTTATGGTTAATACAGAAACCGATAAAAAGTTTAAGTCTTGAAGAATTTTTAAATGCTATAAAAAAAGTATGGACTGTTTTTAATTATTTCTCTCTAATTGAAATAAAAAAAGAAAGTGATAATCAATTTTATTTAATCTTCAAACATCGCCAAAATATCCACTATAGTAATTTTTGGTTAAATTTTTTTAAAAATATATTTAACTCAGAAGAATTTTCGTTTAAATGTAAAGTTAAAGGAAATTCTTATGAGGAAACTATATCAATTACAATTAAAGAAATTGATACAATGACTATTATCAGTTAATTTTAAAATTTTAAATATAATAATACTTTTATAAAAAATTAAAAAAAATTATAATTTCTTTAACTATTTACTCTTTTTTTCGTAATACCTTCTTATCGACTTTACC
>JBHLLE010000102.1:0-8904 GCA_048885945.1 Candidatus Hermodarchaeota archaeon
TTTTTAAAAACATTTTGTCGTTTTTATATAATAATTGATTCAATATTCTTCACGTATATAAGAAAGATATATACCAATATTTAAAGTATAAATTCTTTAGGATCTTTGAAATTTTATGTATTAATTAAGATTTATGGAGGTTAATTGAATAAAGTTACTATATAAAATCAAGGAATTAAATGTCATTTGAAAAAATTTAATTAAAGAAAAATAAAAAATTATTAATTAAAGATTTGATTTTTTAAGTTCTTTTTGCAGGATTTGGACTTTATTTAGATCAAGGTCATAGACTTTCCAAATTATTAAAAATCCTATGAAGTAAAATATCATTGGAATTAAGGCAATGATAACACGAATTCCCCAGAGTGCTAAAGGTGTTTGAGATTCAGCCCCGGGTATATAATTAGTCATAACATGAACAATTGCTATTGATACAGCACCAATAACAATTGATAATCTTCCAAAAAAAGTCATTATTCCATAGTAAATTCCCTCATTACGCTTACCCGTTTTAATTACCAACTCATCAATTACATCTGAGAATGCTGGTACTCTAAGTGTCCAAATTGCCCCCACTCCTACTCCTAATAATATCGCACTTATTATAGTCAACATTAAAGTTGATATAAATAGAAATGGTATAAATAATAGTGTAGTTAATGCTGCTCCAATAGTGATTGCTTTTTTATTACCAAATTTACGCCCTAAAATAACCCATAATGGAACTGATAACATTCCACCCAATAAAAAGGCAGCTGAAATATAGATTTCCGTTTCTGCCTCCAACCTTAGGATGTATCTTACCCAGTAATAAAAAGAACTAAGCATAAGTACAGTCAAAACCATTTGGGCAAGATAAACCATTAAAAATGCCATAAAATTCTTCTGTTTAACAGCAATTTTTAGGACTTGATAAAAGGAGTCTTCTTTTTCTTTATCTATAGTTAATCTTAATACACGATCTATAACTTCTCTCTCTTCGCGCATAGAAGGAATCATAAGGATTGCACAAATAATGCTGATGGTCATCACTATAATAGCTGCTATGACATAAGTGTCTCTATTTCCATATGTTATGAATAAAGGTGGCAAAAGCATTCCGAGGGCTAATCCAATCATTCCAAGTATAGTATACATTCCAGCAACTTTCGTTCTTTCTTTAATAGAACGAAATTTATCTGGAAAAATAGCATTCCAATTTATTGTCCAAAATGAAAAACATAAGTCAAATAGACATATTATAATAAGAAGCCATATAAATAAAGTAAGTTCGCTTCCGGAAGGAACTGTAAAAATTAATAAATATATTATTGCACATGGTATTGCTGAAGTTATAAACCATGGAAATCGTCTCCCCCAACGTTTTGTTAGCCTATTTGGACGATCTGAAACATATCCTGCTATTGGATCATTGATCATATTCCAAAAACCGTAAATAGTATATGCAATTCCTACAAGTATTATAGGTAATAGTACCTCATCCTCATAAAATCCAATTACTCTAATTGTAAATGCTGCTGTTAAAAAATTATCTAAAAAACCCCCGACACTATATGATGTATGAATTCCTGTTGAATGTTGTATTTCATCTAATTCTTCTGCAGTACTCATAATTTTATCCCCTATTACAATTTTAAATTTTATTTTTAGTTTATTTAATTTTGATTAGATTTGATTAGATCGTTTATAAATATAAAATTTACCAATAATTTGATTTTAATTAGTAAAATATATAAAAAAGGAGTGAAGAAAATTATAATTCTTAATTTGAATTTTAAAATCATTTTCGTACAAACATGTTAATTCTCCTTTTTACTTCTTCTGATTGCCCAGTTGTTATCATTCCCATTAATTCTCTATCTAAAACAGCTTCATTATCACTTTCTCTATTTTCATTTAATAATTTTTTAGTAAGCCGTAGACCTAAATGATCTTTTTGTGTAATCGTATTCGCATATTTTCGAAGAATCCTTGTAAGACTTCCCTTCTTACATACATGATTGATTAATCCTATTTTATACGCCTCTTCTGCATTTATTTCTTTTCCTAGATACAAGATTTCTCTTGCTCGACATTCTCCAACCATTCGGGGTAATAATTTTGTACATAGATTTCCAAAAAACAAACCCATATTCAATTCTGGTAGCATTATTTTCGTGTCATCTGTAGCTATTTTTAAATCACAGCAAATAGTATGTTCAAATCCTCCCCCAATAACCCAGCCATGATATCCCACTATAATAATCCCTGGATGTGCTATCATAGCTCTCGTTAGATCTTGAAATGCTTCTAAAAAGGCTATAGCTTCTGGAAACTTATCCTTATTTGTAAGTAATTCATATCCATATTTTAAATTAGCTCCAACTGTGAAATCTTTCCCTTTCGAAGTATATATAACACAAACATCATTATTTTTAGCACTTTTATTGAATGTTTCTATTAATGTTTTAAGCGTTACTAAATCCAATGTATTTCTTTGCTCTGGTTTATTTAAGGTTATTATGCCAATATCCTTTTCTTTCTCATATAATACTATTTTTTCCATTTTAAAAACCTCAAAATATTTTTTGATAAATTGATAAAATTTTTTAATTTTTTCTATTAGAAATATAATTTATTTTAAAAAAAAATCAATTAAGAAGGTGGGATTAATTCATTCTTCAATCTTACTCGATCTATTTTTCCTATTCTTGTTATAGGGAGATCATTGGGATCAAGATTATATACAATTAATTTTTTAGGAACCTTAAATTTAGCTAAGTTATTTTCGCAAAGTCCCATTATTTCTTTTTTATCATTTTCATCTATTTTTTGACCCAATTCAGGTCCTACAACTAACCAAACAACTTCTCCATAAATGTCATCTGGAGCCCCTAATGCAGCAGCAATGGCCACTTTGGGATGCGGGAGAACTAATTCTTCAATTTCTGCTGGAAGAACTGTATAACTACCAACGCGAATAATATGTTTAATCCTCCCAGTAATATAAAGCCCTCCATCTTTATCAAGATATCCTAAATCACCTGTTTTGCAATATCCATTAGAAGTAAAGCCTTCTTTGTCTTCATTAGGCATTTTAAAATATCCTTTACTAGTTACGGGTCCAAGAACAAGAATTTCACCTATCTCACCTTGAGCTAAAGGATTGCCATTTTCACCAGCAATAATTACATCAAGACCAGGTAAGGGTTTTCCTACATAACCATTTGCCATCTTTTCCAAATCATCTTCTGGATCTGTGAAAGATACTCCTGCTCCTGCTTCTGTCGCTCCGTATCCAATCATTATATTTTCAGATATATGATTTTTTATATCTTCTAAAAGATCTAAAGATACTTTTTCCCCAGCAACAACTACAAATTTTAAATATTTTTTAGGTTCATAAGTATCAAGATTTGGTAATGATAAATATATCTTAAACATTGTTGGGACTCCACCTATCCATGAGAGATTAAATTTTTTTAATGCTGATAGAGAATCAAAAGGAGACCACTCTGCTTGTACTATCATCTCACAACAACCAATTAAACTAGTACCAATAAGTTCTTGGGTTCCACCTACATGACTAACTGGCAAATTTACAAGATTTTTAATACGTCCTTTAATTCCATAATTTTCATGAGCAGTTTTTATTTTTTCATATTCGAGTAAAGCCATAGAAACTAAATTTTTTTGTGAAATTAAAACTGCTTTAGGTGCTCCAGTACTACCCCCTGTCCAAATAACTAGAACATCATCATCTTCATTTTGAGTTTTTTTAATATTTATCAATTTTTCCTTGAGTTTATAGTCTTGATTTAATAAATCTTCAAAATTAACTCCAAAATCAGATTTACCTACAATAATATAGTGAATCTCTCCAAATTGAGGTTTTAATTCATTAAGCATATTAGAAATACGATTTTTTCCCATTTTATTAATTGAAATTATGATTTTGGGGTCAGAATGAGGTATTAAGCGTATTAAATCTGCTTTTTTATAATTTACATCCATTGGAATTATTATTGCTCCTATTTTGCTTGCTGCGATAAATGTAAAAATATATTCTGGAATTGTTGGAAGAATTGTTACAATTGTGTCTCCCTTACTTAAACCCATGGAAAGAAATGCTTCTGCTAATTTATCAACTGTTTGATTTAACTCTATATTAGTTATTACTTTTTTTTGATATCTAATTATAGGAAGCTCTGGATAGTTTTCTGCCCAATATTCGGGATATTCCCAAAATAATTTTAATTTAGGTACTTCCATTTTCTATCCTCCATTATTTTAAAAAGAATTATAGTTAAGAATTACATTTTATTTAATTATTTATTGATATTTTAATTATCGGATTTAGTTTTAGTTTTATATTAGATAACAAATTTTCAGAAACATCTTAAAAAATAGAAATTATAAAAAAAATTAAGGAAAATTGAAATTATGTTTACTCTTTTTCTTTTATCAACCAGTTTGTTATTTTATCAGGTAAAAGAAATCCCAAATAATATGAAATAGAACTCAAAATAAGTATAGATCTGATAATAACTAGAGTAAAAGCATCCATATTAATTCCTGAATCAAATATTGCTCCAATTGTGAATAATAAGAACGCTAAAAATAAAAATCTGCCTTTCCAACGAATTTTTGGATCTTCTGATTTAAATGACTTTTTTGTAAATAGTAGTCCCGTTATAAGAAACGTAAGTATCGCAAAGATCATAAAAATATATGGAATCAATGTGTATTTTGAATTGAATGTTGAGTAAATAATAACTACAAGATCGGGATTAATTATAATAAATGTTATTATTAAAATCTCAAAGATACCACAGATAATTGAGTATATTATCATAATTGGTTTCATATATTTTGGATAAACAAGAACGCAGAATGAATACATCCAACATAGAACGCCTATAGGGATAAAGATACTATCAATTGTAATACCTATAATATGTGGTACTTCAGTATCAAATAAGATGACAAGTGGAAAATTGAATGTTATTCTCCACCATCCAGAGGTCATTAATATCCATGTAAGTCCAAGAGTTACAAATTCAATTCGCTTATATTCAAAATATTTCAATAATATTTTAAATCCCATAATTATAGAAATGACAACAAATAAAAAACTAAGACTTCCATATAATAATTCAATTTGTGTTAAATCTTCAATTCCCATTAAAATCCCCTTTTTATTTAAAATCCGATTAATTTAAAAAATTTGTGTGTAAAAAAAATAGGATAAGAAAATTAATAAAATTATTGAAAAAAGAATTAATCCTAAAAAATAATGTATTAGGAATCTTAAATTGAATATTTGAATTATTAAAAAGAATAGTAAAGACATTCAAATATAGAGGTGTATTATTGGACAAAATTATCTAATTTCTACAGATTTTTTATGTACTTATTTGTTCTAGACTTGTCAAATCAATTTTTGCCATCATAATATCGCTTTGAGAGATCATTCCATACACCCAAGGATAATCGTATTTAATGTCATTAGTGTAATAGCAAACATATAGATGATTATTTTTTATGACAACACCCCCGTAAGTGGTATCTCCGGCGCTTGGTAAATCAGTAAGCCATTTAAGTTTGTCTTCCTCTACTAAAAATATTGAAGTTCGTTTTCTGGCTAAAATCGATCCTTGATTAGTTAAAAAGCCCTGCTTTGGTTGGTAACGTCCTACAGCGTATACTTTTCCATTGTGTCTAAAAAGAACAGGTCCATCTAATCTAGTTACATAACTTTTTACCTGTTTCCAATTCTTATAGGGCGGCTCTGCAACAGATATGAGGGTACTTCCTCTTTTATCTCCAAAATAATTTCCACTTCCTTCTAACCTAGCAGTACATATCATACGTCCGTCTGAAAGAAATTCAATCGCAGTTTCATCGTTTTTTAAGCCTTCATAAATAACGCTAATGTCTTCCCAGTGTATTCCATCTGAAGATTTAAGTAATTTAGATTTTCCGTGATCCCACCAATACGCGGGTAAATACCAGATATCATCATCGTGCGTTTTAGGGCGCCAAAAAAGCCATCCTTGTTGATTGCTTATTTGTTCCCAATCAGCCCAATCTTCTCCATTTTCAGTATAAGTTAAAACAGTATCGTAAGGCTCAGGATCAAATCCTTCATTTTTTAACACGTAAAGTATTAATTTATTTTTTATTATTGCAAACTTCGGATCGCGTATATCTTCGTCTTTAATTTTAAATTCTTTTATTGCTTCCCAATGAATTGCGTCAACCGAACGCCTAAGTACTAATTTACATACTTCTGTACCGAAATGAAACACTGAAGCAGCATGTATTAGATAAAATTTTCCATTCCAAAAAGTCATATCGGTGTTTGAATTGTGCAATCCATCTGCTACAGCAGCCCAGTATTTTGCTTTTAATTCAGGATGGACTTTAGATTTGTTCCTACGTAAAGACCAGTAAAAAAATAACGTTCCAAAACTAAAGAACAATATTGTTAAATACAGAAAAAGAACTCTTACAGATTTTGCTAGAGCTTTTCTCAAATTTTGCACACACCTTTTAATTTCCTAATTTTTTATTTAATTCAGTCATCCCTAATATTATTCTAAAAATAAGCATTATATACTTAACATTTGAAATATTGTATAAAATAATAACTAACTTAATTTACCATACTAAAACTATTTAATAGTAGGGGATAAAATGTTCTTTAATCCAGAAGAATATGATATTATCGATATATCATACACTGTAGTTCCTGGAGAAGATCCTGATCGACCTTTTGCTATCCAGAAGGCTTTACTACAAGATATGACATACAGATACGATATACTCAAAACTCATTCACATGTAGGAACTCACGTTGAAGTTGGGGCTCATTTTTACGAGGAAGGAAAAACTATTACTGAATATCCTTTAGATCATTTTCACGGTCCTGGAATCCTACTTTCTGTTAAGGATATGATATTAACAGAACAAGACTGTAAAATTGCTATAGAAAATGAAATTCAAATTGGTGATATAATAGTTATAAGAAACGATACGGGAATAAAATTAACAAAACAACAAATTTATATAGGAGATGATTCTCCTTTACCATTAATTTCTCTTGAAGCTGCTAAATGGATGGCAAAATATAAACCAAAGCTACTTATTTTAGACTTTATTCGTTTTGGGAATACTATTGATGAAATACGCGAATTTCACGATATTTTGATGAGTCAAGACACATGCTTGGTCGAATTTGTTGTAAATTTAGATAAGATCAATCAAAAGAAATTTTACGTCATGGCTCTTCCTATTAAATTTCAAAATCTAGATAGCAGCTTTTGCAGAGCAATTGTAATTCAAAAAAAAAGTTGAAATGAAATGATTGAACCTTTTTTTGACAAAATTGATGTGCTTAAAGCCAGAACTCATGGGTTTTATACTTATAGGATTCCAACTTTAGCTTATACTCAAAAAGGAACTCTACTTGCTTTTGCTGAGGCGAGAGTTGGAAACACGAGTGATTGGGCTGGAATGTCATTAATAATGACTCGAAGTTTCGATAAAGGAAAAACATGGGAGCCTATAACAAAGCTTGTTTCAAGTGAAAAAAAACCAGTGCATAACGCTGTGGCTATCATCCCTAAGGATTCAAATAAGATCCATTTTCTATATTGTCATAATTACAATCAAGCATTTTACATGGAAAGTGAAGATGACGGTCAAACATTCTCAGAACCAGTAGACATCACTTGCGCATTCGAAGAATTTAAACCTCAATTTAAATTTAGAGTTTTTGCTACAGGTCCTGGCAAAGGAATCCAACTTGAAAATGGTAGACTTGTTGTTCCTATATGGTTAGCTAAAAGACACATTCATCGACCTTCAGTGGCTTCTGTTATATATTCTGATGACAATGGGAAAACATGGCATGGTAGTGAAATAATTCTTGGTGAACTCGTTAATGCTGGTGAAACTGTTGTTGTTCAATTAGCAGATAGTTCTGTTTTATTAAATATTAGAAACGAAGCAGAAATAAGCAGACGAGCAATCTCTATAAGTAGGGATGGTGCTACAGATTGGTCTTATCCGGAATTTGATCAAGCTTTACTTGAACCTGTTTGTTTTGCAAGTATTATTAGATTTACCAGTGAAAAAAAACAAGATAAAAATAGAATTCTCTTTGTAAACCCAGATTCAATAGAAGGAGAACCTACGGAAGTTTTTAACATGCGCCCTAGACAAAATTTAACCGTTAAACTTAGTTACGATGAATGCAAGACTTGGTCGGTTAGTAAAGTCATAGAGCCTGATTTATCCGGATATGCAGATCTAGCAGTAGGAGAAGATTATACGATATATTGTTTATACGAGAGAAATTGCCCAATAGAAAAGGACTGGGATACTGAAGCCTTGACTCTCGCAAGGTTTAATTTAGAATGGTTAACAAATGGTAAAGACACAATAAATTCATAAATTTTAGAAGAAAAAAATAAAAAAAACCAATTAGAAACCGAGTTCCTGCAATTTAACTTTATTTTCTTTTACAATATCTTGAGTTAAAGGATAATATTTCCAAAATATAAGAATTCCTACTAACATAATACATAGAGGAATAATTCCACTAAGAAGTCGAATCCCCCAGAGAACTAATTCTATATCTGCCACTGCACTTTTTAACTCAGCATAGGTTTCTTTTCCCGACACAAATCCAGTGAGAGAATGGACTATTGCGATTAGTAATTCATCAATTGTTGCAGCTAAACGAAGAATAAAAGTAGTAAGACCTACTTGACTACCTTTCTGGTTTTTACGCGTTTGAACTACGAAATCATCAAGTACATTGGGCTGAATTACGGGCAATAACAAGGTCCATATGCATCCTAAAGCAAAACCTAGTATAAACACAAAAATCAATAAATCAATTAAAGTTTGAAAAAA
>JBHLLE010000103.1:0-8890 GCA_048885945.1 Candidatus Hermodarchaeota archaeon
TGAAAGAAGATATTGAATTTTATATCCAATAATTATTTATTTATTTTACTTTAAGACTTCTTATTCTATTTGAATTAGTAATTATTATTCCTTTGCTTTCCATAACGCAATTATTTTAGGTATTGAGATAAAGGTCATTGTTTTATCTTCTGATTCTAAGGTTAACACATTATCAGCGCAATAAAGAACTTTTCCTTTAAAACTGTTAACGCTACCACAATACACATCAACTTTCTCGTTTATAAAATGTTCAGATATAAATTTTGCTTTAATAAATAACCACCTCTAGATTTTTAAAATTTTTAAAATTCAAATTATTTTTTGCTTGTGCAAAAATATTATAACCAAATATATAAATGTAGCATTTGTTTCGTCTGAATTGGTAATTTAACCTATATTTTAAGATATAGCTCAATGTTTTTAGATTAAATTATCCTATTATAAGTTATCCTATTTTTAAATTATCAATTAATATAATTGACTTTATTTTAGTTTGTCAATTAAGAAAACATATAAAAAAAGAAGTTTACCCCTATATAATTTAACTATTAAGAGAAGACAAAATTAATTCAACAACGCGATTAATATATTTTCCTTTTTGTATTTTACAGATGTGAGCAACTTTATTATAATTGAACGATTCAGCAAGCGCGTTTAAATAAGAAATATTATAGAGAATTGAGATATTATCGTTATTTAGCATAAACAAAGTATCTCAGTGTCGTTGTATATCATCATCAGTCTGATTTGTAAATGACAATTTTTTTTTAATTCTTTTCTTAATTTCTTCTATTGACTTATTAAAATGAATATCTCTAATTCTTGAAATAAGAGCACTTAAAACAAGAGTATATAGCACAACATTACCTAAATCAGAATCAGAATCGTTAAAGAGATTGAGCTTTTGTTCCAAATCTTTTTGGATTTGTTGAATAACTTCTTCGTTAATTCCCTTAATTTTTTTAAAAGGTGATAAGAAATTTTTATAATTGCCATCCAAAAAGTGTTTAAGATTTTCGTTGAAAAGATCTTTAAATTTTTTAACAATTTGCCCAGATTTACTTATTTTAAGTTTAACATTAGGAGTTCTCCCGATTATAGTGTCATGACCATTTTTATAAAACTGTTGTGTTACTAAATTATCGGTTGCATCGTGAAGTCGTTGTTTTTCGGCATTCATAAATATTTCAGTTTTTTTTTAAGAGATTTAGTTCATATCTCCTTTTTTATTTTTTTGTCGAAATTCATATTCTTATTTAAATAATAATAATAATTCGTGGTTTTAACTGTTTGCTATATCAAATTTGTTAGAATTGTATACTAAATTTCAAGCTAATAATACAGTGTAATATGATCATATAACAAAACAAATTTTTATAATGGGAAAAAATATAACTGCGATAAGAGTTTATTTACCTAAGTATTAAAAAGTCTTTTTTTAATATGAATCTACAAAAAATTTGAAGGTGAACAAAATAGGGCTTAGATTAAGTTCGACATTAGCAATACTAGCTTTATTCGCACTAGTTTACGCAATTGTTTTTACAATCGGTATCTGGTTTGGTTGGTCATTATGGTTGATGGTGGGTATTACCATTGGTATCGTATTTTTACAATATATTTTCTCTCCTTTATTTATAAGTTGGATATATCCAATAGAATGGATACCATATGAGCAATTCAAATCTCAATTCCCACATTTGGCTGAGGCTGTAGATAAAGTAGTTGCAATTCGTGGTATTAAAACACCTCGGTTAGGAATCATAAGAGATGGTAATCCAAACGCTTTTACTTATGGTTGGACTAAGAATAGTGCCAGAATTGTAATAACTACCGGGATTTTAGAATATTTAAATAAAGAGGAGCAGAAAGCAGTGGTAAGCCACGAATTAGGGCATGTAGTTCACAATGATTTCATTCTTATGACTATCGTATTCGCAATTCCTTTAGTATTATTGACCATTGCTAGGTGGGCTTATTATGCTAGTTGGTGGTCTAGAGGAGGGTCAAATGATAAAGAAGCTGCCGTTATGAAATTAGTCCTTATAGTAATTGCAGTCTTTTCGTATATCACCTACTTTATTGGATATCTCATATCTCTAATAGTTAGTAGAATAAGAGAATATTACGCAGACGAACACGCTGGTGAGCTTACTGAAAATCCTAACGCATTATCTACTGCCTTGGTGAAAATTGCTTACGGGTTATTGATCGATGCTCAATACGAAGAGAGGGAGAAATCTACTGTAAGAGCATTACGTGGATTAGGTATATTCGATCCTAGAACTGCTGTATCGTTTGCCGCAACTACCATGGAAGGTTCGGGGAAATATTCTAAAAATTCAATTCAAGCAGCAGCCGGCTGGGACATTTTTAATCCGTGGGCAAAATATTATCAATCTCTAAGCACCCATCCATTACCTGCCAAAAGAATCATGAGATTGAACGAACAATGTGAAACGCTTGGAATTATCCCAGAAATCGATTTGTCTAATGCGAGAAAAATTAAAGAGGAACAAGTAGGAAAATCAATGCTAGACGAATTCTTAGTTGATTTAACAATAAAATTGTTACCTGGAATTATTTTCATCGCACTAATTGCTTTAACTGTCGTTTGGATTTTTGGCTCAGTTGGATTAATAGATATACTCGTTAATACATTTTCATTATCCAATCTCCTTTTATTATGGGCATTAGGATTCTATCTCATTGGATTTGGTTTTCTAGTTAGAACAAGATTCATATATAAGAGCGGTTTTGAACCAAAAAGTATACTGGAATTAATAACAAACATAAAAGTTAGTCCAATACGGACTATTCCAGCGGTTATCGAGGGAAGATTAGTAGGACGGGGAATACCAGGATTTTTTCTGAGCGAAGATCTTTACCTACAAGATTCTACAGGATTAATGTATGTGGATTACAGATTCGGATTAGGTATTGTGGATTTCTTTTTCGCGATAAGAAGAGTAAAATCATTAATTGGACAAAGAGTAAGGATTAAAGGATGGTATCGTCGTGGGCCAGGTCCATACTTACAAGTTGATACTATTGAAACTGAATCAGGAAGAAGATTTCGAAACTACGCGAAACATATGACATATATATGGGCTATTATTGCGTTTATAATTGGTTTAGTATTATTTTATATTTGGTATATCAGTATCTAAAAAAACATACCATTTTTTTTTAAAATTTAATTAATATTAGCAAAATCATATTATAATTTTTTAATCTAATAGAGATTTTTTCATCAGGATATTTGACTAAAGATGTCGCAAAAAAATGTAGAATTGATGGCTCCTTTAAAGAATTATAAATCTTTAAATGCTGTTTTATTTAAAGCCGATTCCGTTTATTTTGGAGTGGAATCATTAAATATGCGAATGTACAGCGATAATTTTAATCTTCAAGATTTAAATAATATTGTAAGAACTTGCCACAATAATAACATTAAAGCATATTTAACTACTAATGTAATAATCTACGAGAATGAATTCACTTTATTAGAGAATATTATGGATAAAGCTCTTGAAGCAGAAATTGATGGAATCATTTTGCACGATATTGGGGTAATTGAATTAGCAAAAGAGAGGGGATTAAAGTATCACATCTCTACCCAGGCAAATATTTCGAATTCCCATTCTGCAAGATTTTATGAAAAGCTAGGAGCTGAACGATTAATTTTAGCTCGGGAATTATCGTTGGAACAAATAAAAGAAATAAAGAATAAATTAATAAAAAGCCAAATTGAGGTTTTTATTCATGGAGCTCAATGTACTTCAATTTCAGGTCGTTGTTATTTTTCTGCTGAGATTTGCGGTTCACAAGATTATTCTGCAAATAGAGGGAAATGTGTCCAACCATGCCGTAGAAAATGGAGGGTTTTCGACGATGAAAATAACGAATTTCTTTACGATGGTGTATTTTTTATTAACGCAAAAGATCTATGCATGATTGAACACATCCCAAAATTAATTAAAGCAAATATTGACGCTTTTAAAATAGAAGGTAGAATGAGGGATCCAATTTATATTGAAGAAGTCGTCTCTTGTTATCGTGAAGCTATCGACTCGTACTATGACAACTCGTTTGAATCGGATAAAGTAAAAGAATGGTTAAAAAGGTTAAATAAAGTGTATAATAGAGGTTTTTCCACGGGATTTTATTTTGGATTATCGAAAGGAAGTGAAATTGAACGAGAAAGACAAGGAAATGTGTCTGATTTTCGAAAAAAAGAAATTGGTAAGGTTTTATCTTATTATCCCGAAAAAAAAGCAGCAAAAATTCTATTGACTTCGGGGAATTTGAAACTAAACGATGAAATCTTTATAATTGGGACTCGGACCAATACGTACTTAAATCAAAAAATCGTTTCGATTCAAATTAAACAAAAAAAGAATCTGACGGAAACCCCTTTTGTTATGAAAGGAAAAAATCTTAGTGTTGGTATCTTAGTTGATAAACCTGTGAAAAAAAACGATAAAATTTTCAAATTAGAATAATAGGAATGATATTAAAACCTTGGTTTGAATAAAAAAAAAAAAATTGGAAAAAAAAAACAACAAGAATTAATAAAAATAAAAAGAAATTTGAATTATTTAATAATTCAAAATTTTAAAGGCTCGAAATTTATTCAGCGAGATCTTCGTAAGCTTCCATGGCCAATTCTATGATTTCCTGAAAGGCCATAGCATCTTGAAGGTTTCCTTCGACGGTAATATCACCGGCCATGTATGCGCTGGTTGCGTCAACTTCACCAAATAACATACCGGCACCTACAGCCATAGTAGCAGAAAATGTGAAACTTGGATTGTCAGTTTCACCTGCACCATATTGTAAATCACCTTCTTTAGCTGTAATCCAAAATTTCTTGTCTTGATCGGTGACAATCATTTGGACAGCAATGTCCATATCTTCTAACTCTTCCTTCAAATCTTCATTTTCTTCTGCGATTGCCTTATATAACTCAAACATTGTCAAAAGATCGTCTGGAGAAGCAGAATCTGCTCCAGCGTCAATTTTTTCCTTAACTTTTGCTAATAATCCAGCATCAACCATAATTCTTCAACCTTTTTTTAATTCTTTAACCTTATTTTTTGAATTTAATAATTTAAAAATTTGATTAAATGGTAATTTATAATTATTTATTTTAATATAAAAACATTATTTCGATAATCGTAGAAATTTAAAACTTTGTTCTCAAAATTTTATAAATGAAGTGTAAACTACCAATTAATTAAGGATTTTATATCGTTTTTTAGATAGAAAAATCACTTTTATATAAAAAATACAAATTCTTAAATAGGATGGTTTAAATTGAAAAAACTTTTCTAAGAATAAATTACTTCATTAATCACTTAAAGATCATTATATAACATATTAAATATTCTCATGGAAACATCTAATACAAATGAAAAATGGCAATTTTGGCCAGTTATGCTTTTAGCTTTTTTTTATCCAGTAAATTGGTCGTTAATTTCTTTAGCAATACCTCTTTATTTTTACAAACAAGGGATTAATATATTACTCATTGGAATCATTGCTGCAGGAACTACGATGACGTATTGTTTCTCTCCATTATTATTTAGAAAATTTGGGGAAAGAATAGGACGAAGGAAAAGCTTGATAATTGCATTACTAGGTACTTCATTAGCACAATTAGTTTTTTACTTTAGTTTGCAACCATTTATATTCTTAATCTCGAGGATAATTGAAGGATTTATAACAGGCTTGTTTTGGACAAGCTTGCAATCAAGTATTTCTGACGATAATACTAAAAAATCTGATTACTATACTTCAAGATATAATTTTAGTTGGAATATTGGTCAAACAATAGGACTTTTAATAGGGGCAATTACTTTATTTTTTGTTAACGATGTGCAATTTATTTTTTTCTTAGCTCCAATTTTAGTGTTTATTAATCTTATTATCTCGATTCTCTTTTTTCAAAATCCACCCAAAAATAATATTGTTAATCAAGGATTAAATAGAGAAAATGATAATTCCGTGAGAATTTTAAAAGAATCAGATCAATCTAATGATAATAATAACAAGGCATATATAAAAAGTGAAAATTATTCCATATCAATTATTTTACCTTTTCTTTATATAGCTTCGTTTTGTATTGCCAACGGTAGTATTAGTTTTTTATATCCAATTAAATCAGAAATCATTGGATTTGAAACCTATACAGTATACTTATTAGTCTTTTTTGCTTTAATTACGCAATTGATCTCCTCTACATTTACAAGCTATTTATCAATAAGGGTTTTAAAAAAGGTCTCTAGTATTAGTCTTATTGCTTTAATTATAATTGGCGTGAGCTTTGGAATCACTTCCTCTTTTATTATATTTGTACTTTTATTTTTTCTAATGGGTTTTTTTACAGGTACATTATATGCATATGGATTAAAATTAGCTATTATGCTAAATAAGGAATATAACACTTCAAAATATTCAAATATAAGCGAAAGTACCATTGGAATTACCGCTTTAATTACTCCTATTGTTTCAGGATATATCGCGGGAATTAATTTGAACTTAGGTTTTTATTTTGTTGCTATTTTATTTAGTTTTATATTGATATTGAATTTCTTCTTGATAAGGAAATTAAATTAAAAATTCTCATTAAAATAAAAAAAATTAGAAGTTATAAGAACGCCCACAGCGGGATTTTCTTCATGTGTGGAAAGCACACATCTCTTTGAACCCGCGTCGCAGGAGTGACAGTCCCGAATGCTAGACCGAGTTATGTGTAGGTTCGAAATAAAACCTTACTCTACACTATGTGGGCATATTAATAAATATATAAAAAGAACTATATAACAATAGAAATAATAAAAACTTTAAAAATTTTATTCTAAGCAACCTTATAGAACTAATTCAATAGTAAAATATAAATACTTTAAAAGGTACGATTTTTTTATAAGGAGTCATATTCATCCGATAATTATTCTATACGTCATCTACTGGTTTGCTTTCGACAGAATCTATTGATGTGGTATTAAGGAAATTAGCAAAAGGCGATAAAGAATCAGTCGTCATTCTAGATCAGTTTTTAAAATCAATTATCAAAACGATTGAAAACACAGAAGAACTAAAAGAAGAAATTGATGATTTTACTGAGACCTATCAATTTCACGTGACTGATTTAAATTTCAACTTTTGGTTCAGTATATATAAGAAAAAAATTACTTACGAAAAAGGTATTAACAAAACTGCTACATTAAAAGTTTTTTTTACTAAAGATATACTAGTGAAAGTTATAAAAAAGGAGATTAGCGGAACAGAATTATACATGAAAGGATTAATTAAGGTTAAAGGAAATCTCTCTCATGCTGTTAAAATAATGAATTTTTTAAGGACAGTACGCAATTATTTATTGAACAATTCTAAAAATAGCAATAGTTAGCTATATTAATTCGATTTTTAAAAGTAATACTTTATCAATATTTTGTCCATTTGGTATAAAACAATAGATTTTTTTTAATTTGTAATAATATTTTTTAGAAATAGTTCATGAAATTAACTTAGCTATCGGTTTCTAATTATAACAAATTTATTTTAATAAATCAAAATATAATTTTAAAATTAAGATTAAATTATTCTGGGCCTGTAATCTAGTCTGGATTTGATTTTCCACTGAGGAAGATTGGCAGAAAGGGTACCCGGCTTCGGACTGGGATTTTTGGTGGGATATTCCATCAAACCCGATGTCGCAGGTTCGAATCCTGCCAGGCCCATCTTATTTTAGTAAAAAAGATTTGATTTATCAATTTTCTTTTGAAATAATAAGTTCAACTTGTTTTAAATTTTTTAATCCTTGAGTTATTAATTCCTCAGGAGAGGATGCGATAGGTTTCCATATATTTCCAAAACCAACATAAAACGATTCAATTACTAACCACTCTGAATAGTTTATGTCCCTCAAGGCTCTATACACTTGTTTCCAATTGACTAAACCCGTACCAGGAATTCCACGATTGTTTTCTGAAGTATGAAAATGTCCTAGGTATTTACCCGCGTTAATAATTGCGTCATAAAGATCGAGTTCTTCTAAAATTAGATGGTGGGTGTCAAGTAAAACAAACATATTAGATTCTCCTACGTCTTTACAATACTTCACTGCATCGTAAGTGCTATTGATAAAATATGTCTCGTAGCGATTAATTTGTTCAACGCATATTGAAATTTCGAAAGTTTTAGCATACTTCGCAATTTTTTTCATTGAATTTACGGAATAATTCCACTCTTCTTTAGTTGGAGCAGCACCTGTAAATATACCACCTGCTTTGTAAACAACCCCTCCAATCTTAGTAGCGCCTAAAATATTCGCGTGATCAATAGCTTTTTTAAATCTATTAATACCATTTTCTCTAATCTCTCCATCTAAGGATGCTATATCCGAATTAACCTCACATCCATAACACACGCATACTTCTAAATTATATTTTTCAAGCTCCTTTTTGACTAGTTTTGAGGGAAACGTTTCTGGATTAAAAATAGGTATTTCAACTACATCGCATCCAAGGTTTTTAACTTTTTTAATTAAACTTAAATTTTTTTCAGTAAAGCAACTAGTCCATAACAATAAATTAATTCCATACTTATACATAATCTACGAATTTAACATTTTTTTTTGTTTAATTGAATAATTTTAATATAATTTACCTAATCTAAACTAAAATTATTTATAATTTAAATTTATAATTAATAGTAATAAACACTTTTACTTATTTTAAACGACTATGACCGTTTCAATTGATCTTGACGCTATTTTAAAGAATATAATAGGTGAATTTGGATCAAAGGTCTATTTCATCATTATTAGCTCAGAAAACGGTGTAGTTAAAAAGTCGTATATAAATGAAAGCGAATTCAATAAAGC